>NZ_JEYB01000019.1:0-72347 GCF_000582255.1 Acinetobacter sp. 1566109
TAAAATGGAGGTTGCAAAGCCACAGCCTGCACTACCTAAGGCTGGAATTGGTCCTAAGCCATGCATAAAAATCATGTTAAGCGGGATTAAAACCACTAAGGCCAATAAGCTAATCGCGGTTACAGGACGTGGGTGGCCTAAAGCTTCTGAATAGCCACGTAGCGCTGCGTACATAGTTACAGCAGGCATACCTAAACCAATAGCATGCAAGAATAAACTTGCTTTAGGTCTTAAGCTTTCTGGAACACCGAATACGTGTAAGAAAAAAGGCATAAGCTGCAAAATGAGCATAGCCATTACACCTAAAATGATGGCAACCCATAATGACTGACGAACAATCACAGGAATTTGTTCTGTATTTCTAGCGCCTTTTGCCTCTGCAACTAACGGCGTAGTTGCAATCATGATTCCACTAAACAGAAGCATAATGGGAACCCATAAACCTACACCTACCGCAATAGCGGCTAAGTCTGCGGCAGATAAATGCCCAGCCATAATGGTATCAATTAACCCGAACCCTGCTTGAGCAAACTGCGTAATTAAAATAGGTAACATTAAATGGAAGAGTTGTTTTAATTCAGCCCGAAACGACGTGACATTCGACACAAAAGGTACTCTTTATAAATATAAAAATGAAACTAGCGCTGCAAGGTGAGTAACACACCAACAAAGATGACTACTCCACCAAGAAACCGTTGCCATGTAACAGGTGTCTTTTCGGTACCTAACCAGCCAAAATGATCAAGTAACATAGAAATGACCAATTGTCCAAAAACGACTAACCCTGTAAAGGTTAAAAAACCAAGCTTAGGTGCAGTATAAATGCTCATGCTAATTGCATAAACCCCAAGGAATCCTCCCGTCCAAAGAAGCCAAGGAATATTAGATATTTCACTTAAAGAGGGTTTTTCAGCACTTTGGAAGAACACCATAATGGCCAAGACAATAGTGCCTATGAAAAATGATAACAATGCCGCTTGTAATGGTGAGTGTAATTGCTCACGAAGCTGAGCATTGATTGCGGTCTGAAAAGCCATGGCAACACCGATTCCCATAGCTAAGGGTAAGATCAGGAAAAGTTGACTAGAGAATTTCATCATTTTTATCAATATTTAAGTATGTTTAAAAACAGTCTAAAGCAATTAAGGTATGTTTTCATAAGCCCATTGATGCAGTCATGTTAAAATAGAAATATTGTGTAAATTGGACCCTGTTCCTTGGCTGTATTAAACCCTGCTTCTGTTCCGTTATCTTTATATATCCACATGCCTTGGTGCGTGCGTAAATGTCCATATTGTGACTTTAACTCGCATGCGGTGCCTGATGGTGCGCTTTCGTCAGAACTCGAGCAAATCTATTTAAAAGCCTTAGTGGCCGACTTTGAAACTCAAGTCGAGATGGCACAAGGGCGTTCAATTCACAGTGTATTTATTGGTGGGGGAACACCTTCACTTATTTCTGCTAAAGGTTATGCATGGCTGTTTGAGCAGCTTAAGTCATTACTTAACTTTGAAGATGACTGTGAAATTACTTTAGAAGCTAATCCGGGAACACTAGAACATGACCCGTTTGCAGGCTATTTAGAGGCGGGTATTAATCGTTTGTCGATTGGTGTACAGACTTTTAATACAGATCACTTGCAAAAGCTTGGACGTATTCATTCAGCAAATAATGCTATGGATGCAATAGAGCAAGCAAGACAAGCAGGCTTTAAGCGAGTTAATGTCGATTTAATGCATGGGCTGCCTGAGCAAACACTAGAGCAAGCACTTTATGATTTAAAGATGGCTGTAGAGCATGGTGCTACACATATCAGTTGGTATCAACTTACTATTGAGCCAAATACCGTGTTTTTCCGAACGCAGCCTGTTCTACCTCAAGATGAAGTGTTAGAAGATATTCAAGAGCAAGGCGAAGCATATCTAAAAGCAAATGGCTTTATCAATTATGAAGTGTCAGCTTGGCGTAAAGAGCAGCCTTCAGCTCATAATTTAAATTATTGGGAGTTTGGTGATTATCTTGCAATTGGTGCAGGTGCACATGGCAAAGTAACACAGCCAGATGGCGTCTATCGTTTCCAAAAGACTCGTTTGCCGAAAGACTATTTAGCTAAAGTTCCAGCAGAACATTTGCAAATGAAAAAGATTGAGGCAGAAGAGCTACCTTTTGAGTTTATGATGAATGCTTTACGTCTAAATGATGGTGTGAACGCTGAGTTATATGAACAGCGTACAGGCTTAAGCTTAGATCATTTAAACGAGGTACTCACTTCACTACGAGCTAGAAAGCTACTAGTAGAGGATAGTTCTCGTTTGGCTTGTACAGAGCAGGGGCATATTTTCTTAAATTCAGTACTCGAAGAGTTCTTATAATCCAATAGTCCTAAAGAAAAAGCCGCACGATGAGATGCGGCTTTTTTGATGTTAGCGGGTGGTATAACCGCCATTTGCAAAAATGGTTTGGCCTGTAATCCACCAGCCGTCGGTGACCAAAAAACGAACTAGAGGCTCGATATCTTCAATTTTAGTAAGTCCACCTAGAGCTGAAGCTGATTTGTGGTAAGCCACTGCCTCGGCAGATTCCTGTCCATAAAAGAATGGTGTATCCATTGGGCCAGGGGCAACCGCAGTCACAGAAATCTGGCGATTACCAAATTCTTTTGATGCAGCACGGGTGTAGTGTTCAACAGGAGCTTTTAAACCCTCATAGGTTGAATAGAGCCCAGTGTAAGCTGCAAGAAGAGAAGTCACGATTGAACAGATTTTTCCGCCGTTATTTAAATGACGACCCGCCGATTGAATAAAGAAATAGGCAATTTTTGAGTTGATATCGCTCATGCTATCAAACTCTTGTTCTGTCGTTTCTAAAAATGACTTCTTTAAGACCTTTCCAACTGTATTAATCGCAATATCTATTCCACCAAAATGCTGCTTAGTGTCTAAGAATAGCTTCTCGATGTTATCGATATCTGTTAGATCTGCCTGAATTAGAATTGCATCTGCACCCAAGGCTTTTACGTCTGCGAGTGTTTGTTCGGCATCCGCTTGTGTCTCTGAACTATTGTAGTGAATTGCGATTTTTGCGCCTTGTTCTGCAAATTTACGGCTAATGAGTCCACCTAAGTTTTTTGCACCGCCAGTAATCAGTACAACTTTATCTTTAAGCGTATGAGTTGCCATGATGGTTATTCCTATGATGACTTGTTTTAATGTGTTTTTAGTCTAGATTGGCGGTAATTTTTGATCAATTATGCTAGTTTGGTTTAACTATTCAGAAAATACGAACAATTAAAATGGATCGGTTGCAGCAATTTTTTATTTTTACAGAAGTCGCTAAACGGCAAAGCTTTAGTGAAGTGGCACATCGACTCGATCTACCTCGCTCAACGGTAACCAGTGCCATTCAACAACTTGAAACTCATTATGGCGTACGTTTATTTCATCGAACTACGCGTAAAGTCAGTCTTACCCAAGATGGACAGCGAATATTGCCAGAGTGCCAAAACCTGTTGTTTGATTATGAACAATTAGAACAACTGATCCAGACGCAAAAACAGCATTATCGCGGCACATTAAAAATTTCAATGCCCAGTCGGATTGTGCATCAAGTGATTATTCCTGAGCTGTCAGATTTTTATCATCGCTATCCAGATATTCATTTGCAGCTCAATAGTTCTGATGATATGACTGACTTAATTGAAAAGGGGATTGACTGTGTTGTTCGGGTAGGCGAGTTAGATAGCAGCAGTTTAATTGCAAAATTTATTGGTCATTTGGTCATGGTGAACTGTGCAAGTGCTGACTATTTAGAACAGTACGGCATTCCTAAACAATTAGAAGATCTATCACAGCACAAACTGATTAACTACGCAGGAGCCGTAGGGGAAAAGCAGGGCGTATTTGTATATTCGGGTGGAACCGTCATGATGGATAGCGCTTTAAGTGTAAATAATACTGAAGCTTATATTGCGGCAGCTAATGCGGGTTTGGGAATTATTCAACTTCCATACTATGATGTTCAAGATAAGATTGAGCAGGGAATCTTGGTTGAGGTGCTTAGTGCTTATAGTGCACCATCACTTCCACTCAATATTTTATATCCGAACCGAAGTTATATTCCAAAGCGATTAGAAGTTTTTATGAATTGGGTGGGAGAGGTTTTAAATCGCAAATGCATCGTCATCTTTTAGTCATAAAAAGAAAATAAGATAACAATAAAAAAGCCTCTCAAATTGTGAGAGGCTTTTTAGAATTTGGTGGGTCGTCCGCGACTCGAACGCGGGACCAACGGATTAAAAGTCCGCTGCTCTACCAACTGAGCTAACGACCCAAATGGGTTCAAAACAGATAAGTGGTGGGTCGTCCGCGACTCGAACGCGGGACCAACGGATTAAAAGTCCGCTGCTCTACCAACTGAGCTAACGACCCGTATCGTTTTGATGTCGCGTATTTTAGCAAGTTATTCAACTAACACAAGAGGAAATTTAAAAACATTTGCATGATTGCCTATAAAAAGCACGATTTCCTCTTGTTTAGCTAAAAAATGAACTAAAAACGGTATTTATATGCCTGAATGTTGTCAAAAATTTCAGTTGTGATGTCACAGTAACTGTTTGCACCAGGCAATAAAGCGAGTAAACGTTCAGAAGTTTTGCTCGGATTAAATGCATCTTCTTTAAGTTTATTCTTCTGATATTTAAAAGTACCTGTTGTTTCGACCTTTTTTTGTACACGTAAAAACACCGGTACAGCATAAGCCGGCAAACACTTCTTAAAGACAGACACCATTTCGGTTAAATCTGCATCATTTAACTCTTCACCATCTGCCAGCGTGATGGCTGCCATACCAGCACGACCATTGGTATTTGGAATTTCTACACCATAAACAACAGCTTCAGCGATTTTTTCGTATTCACATACCATGTTTTCCACTTCAGTGGTCGATACGTTTTCACCTTTCCAGCGGAAAGTGTCGCCTAGACGGTCCACAAACTGTGCATGTCGGAAACCGATGTCACGAACTAAATCACCGGTGTTGAAATAAGAGTCACCTTTTTTGAAAACATCTTTCCAGATCACTGATTTGTTCTTTTCAGGGTCTGTATAACCGTCAAATGGAGAGCGGCTAGTAATTTTTCCAACTAGCAGGCCAACCTCACCTGCTTTAACTTTTTGACACCAGCCGTTTTTGTCGCGGATAGGCTCATTTTTCTCTTTATCGAACTGAACAATGGCATATGGTGTAGGAGAGAAGCCAACTGTGTTGTCGAAGTTGAAAATATTGCTAAATCCAACGTTACCTTCGCTCGATGCATAAAGTTCAAGAACTTCTTTAACGCCGAAGCGTTGTTTGAACTTGTCCCAGATATTTGGGCGCATGCCGTTACCGATCATTTTTGTGACACGATGGTTACGGTCAAGTTCCGTAACAGGGGCATCCATTAAGTAGCGACAAAGTTCACCGACATATCCAATTGCAGACGCATTAAATTTTTGAACGTCTTTCCAGAATGCGCTAGTCGAATATTTACGACGAATTGCAAGGGTTGCACTTCCAGCAATTACACCACACCAGCAAACCACCACACCTGTTGCATGGTAAAGCGGTAAGGTGACGTACATAACGTCATCTGGGCCTAAGTTTAAGATATGGCCATAAGTACCATACGCTAATGTCCAGCGACTGTGTTTGAAAATAACTGCCTTTGGTAAACCTGTTGTACCAGAGGTGTAAATATAAAACAGGCCATCATTACCAGTCACAGAATGGGTAGTGGATGGGTTAAATTTTGGAAATTGATCAATTTGGTCAGCTAGATTGATATAACCTTGAGGTGCTGTACCCGAATTTTGACGGGTTGCCTGATCTGCGAACCAGTGGAAACGATCTTTAGGAACATTTAAATCCTGACGAATTTCGTCAATAGCAGCACGAACTTCTTCACCCGCAATAACAGCAATTGGCTTTACCAGATTGATGCTATGAGCAAGAACCTTACCGACTTGTGATGTATTCACAAGTGCAATCGTGACTCCAATCTTGGCTAAACCAACAATTGTTGCAATCAGCTCCGAGCGGTTTTCAATCATTACAGCAATGACGTCACCCTTATGTGCTCCCAAGGAGAGATAGTAATGGGAAATCTGGTTTGCCCATTCATTTAAAGCTTCATAAGAATAACTTTGATCTTCAAATAATAATGCCGCGCCTTTAGGATTTCGCTTAACAGCTTTTTCAAAAGCAATACCCAAACCTGTTGGAGTATGTGATGTTCTTAAATAAGCCTGTCTAAGACCATTTAGGATATGGGGTACTTTGGGAATGAAGCTAGGAAGTCTTGTGGCAACATCACCAAGCGTAATGATATCGGTCTGTGTTGTCTGGCTCATATCAATCCTATTTATTTTTCGATCAATCCAAAAAAGGTTGTGGGGCAAAAAGTCCAATAGTTTTCATGGTTCACCATGCTTTTAAAACTTTTCTTCTAGTGCAATCAACCTAATTGGTTAAAAATAACAAAAAAAACCTAGTCATCGAAATGACTAGGTTTGTTTAAATTAGCTGCAATTGAGCAAATGGCTTACTCAGCTACAGGATTAGCTTTTTTTGGCGGACGGCCACGAGGACGGCGAGGACGACTTGGTTTATCCTTGTCGGCTTTAGCGTCTTCTGTTTCAGCATCAGCTGCCGCTTCAGTCGGAGCCGCTGTTTCTTCAGGAGCTGCTTTCGCTTTGCTTGCTGCTTTTGATGGCGCAGGTTCTTTTGCTACAGGAGCTTCAGCTACTTTTTCTGTAGTTTTTTCTTCTACAGGGGCAGCTTCAAGCTGTGCAACTTCAGTTGACTGATTAAGTTCAAGCGGTTGCTGTTCTGGTTCAGCAGTAGCTTGTGTTTCAGCTGGTGCAGTAGCAACAGTTTCTTCTGCTACAGGAGCAGGAGTTACAACTTCTTCTTGAGCAGAATGTTGTTGTTTCACTTGCTCAAATGCTTGCTCCGCAGCTAATTTTGCTAAACGGCGACGTTCACGCGGATCATTTGCAACACGTGGAGTCGGTGCTTGCGATGGAGTAAGTGGAAGTACTGGTGCTGGTTCTGCTTCTTCAGCCGGTTTATGGCTTGGAAGTTCTGCATCACGAGTTACAGGCTTTTTCTCTTCTGTTTCAGAAGTTACTTCAACCACTAAAGTGCTTGCATACTGTTCTGCAAACTTTTGCAATGCACGATTAAACGTTGGTACCAAACCAAATTGTTCAATCAATACTGTACAGTCTTCGCCATATACATGACGAATTAAGCTACCGATCGTGTGTTGTGCCAAAGTTGGAATTTGCGATGGCGCAATAGATGGCACAGCAGCTTTGGCTTGTTTAGCCTCACGTTGCTGACGACGACGCATACGTGGGTCATTGCTAGCACGTTGGATTTGTGGCTGAGCAGCTTGTTCAGTTGGCTGAGCTTCATTTTTTGCTTCAGCAACAACGGCTTTCTCTTCTGCAACAGGAGCTGGTGTTGACTCTGGAGCAACTTCAGCAGGAGCAGACTCAACACGCTCAACTTGGCGTTCAGGTGTAAGCGCCACAATCTCGCTTTGACCTTGATCAACATTAATAATTAAAGCAGTGTTCATGACATCATGCTTAGGTGCATCAATCACATCAACTTTAACTTGTTTTTCATCAACAACAACTGGTGCCGGCGTATTTTGATTTTCATTTAATACGCTTGGATCGCGGTGGCGATTTGGACGGTTCGGACGCTGTTGATTATTGCGATCACGACGTGGAACAACATTTTCAGTTTGTTGTACATCATTATTTTGATGTTGCTGATCTTGCTGTTGTTGACGTTTTTGCTGACGTTTTAACTCACGTTGCTCTTGGCGTGACAACTGAACCACTTCTTCATGCACTTGATGTTGCTGTTCATGAGATTGGTGATGCTGCTCACGTTGCTCTTTATGTTTACGCTTTTTGTTGTTCTGACGTTGTTGCTGAGATTTATCGTCTTTTTCAACATGTTCACGAACTTCTTGTTTCACAGGTGACTGTGAAATATAAGCGTTATTTGTTTGAACTGGCGCAACTTCTGCAACAGCAGGTACGGCTACTTGACCGAACTGACCACGGCTAACAGCACCCGTATTTACCATTTGCTCAATCGCAGCAGCAGCGTTTTGTGCTGAACGAGATTGATCAACAGTTTGCGCTTGTTTTTGAACAAATAAGTTTTCTAACCATGCACAAGGACTTGCTGCTTTTTGAGCTGCAGGTTGCTGTACTACAGGTTGAGTTGTATGGCTTGTCTTTTTCTGAGCAGAACCATTTTTTGAAGCAGGAGCTGTTACATGAGCATGATCTGCTTCTTCTAAATGCCATTCAGAAGACTCATAACCTAACTCTTTCTCACTAGAGCGAGTTGCTTCAGTACGTTCATAGCTAGATGGAGCAAAACCATCTGGGTTATAAGCAATTTCGTAATGTGGAGTTTCTAAGTGCGGGTGAGGTAATACAGTTACACGTACACCAGAAGTTTGCTCTAAATACACCAAACTATGGCGTTTTTCATTAAGCAAGAAGGCTGCAATTTCAACTGGAACTTCAACCTGAACTTCACCATGACGTTCACGAAGAGCAATCTCTTCAACTTTACGCATGATTGAAAGAGAAAGTGAACGTAAGTCACGAACCATGCCTGTACCATGACAGCGAGGGCATACATAACCTGTTGCTTCTTCAAGCGATGGACGTAAGCGTTGACGGCTCATTTCCATTAAGCCAAAACGAGACAACTGACCGAACTGAATACGGGCGCGATCACTTTGGGTTGCTTCACGAAGTTTTGCTTCAACCATACGTTGATTGCGTTCTTTAGTCATATCGATGAAGTCGATGACAACTAAACCGCCAATGTCACGAAGACGAAGTTGACGAGCAATTTCTTCTGCTGCTTCAAGGTTTGTATTCAGTGCAGTTTCTTCAACATCATGTCCGCGAGTTGATTTCGCAGAGTTAATGTCGATTGAAACTAAAGCTTCAGTCTGGTCAATTACGATTGAACCGCCAGAAGGAAGTTTTACTTCACGTTCGTAAGCAGTTTGAATTTGGCTTTCAATACCAAAATGAGCGAATAATGGCTCGTTTAAAGTATAAGTTTTTAATTTGTCTAATTGACGTGGCATTACTGCTTTAACAAAGTTATATGCTTCGTTATAAGCCTGTTCACTATCAATTAAGATTTCAGCAACGTCATCACGTAAGTAATCACGAATCGCACGTGTTACAACGCCAGCTTCCTGATGAACAAGCATCGGAGAAGGACCTGAGCTTGCTGTACTTTGAATTTGTGTCCAAAGGTCAAGCAAGTGTTGTAAGTCGAGTTGTAATTCTTCTTGAGTACGGCCAATACCAGCGGTACGTACAATAACGCTCATACCACGAGGTACATTTAAAGACGCTAAAATTTCTTTTAACTCTTCACGCACTGAACCTGAAATTTGACGGCTAATACCACCACCTTTCGGGTTGTTTGGCATAAGAACCAAATAACGGCCTGCAAGAGAAATAAAAGTAGAAAGGGCTGCACCTTTATTACCACGTTCTTCTTTTTCAACCTGAACTAAAAGCTCTGTGCCTTCAGTAATAAGTTCACGAATGTTTGAAGTTTGACGTGGGTCTGCCTGAAAATAGCTGTTCGCAATTTCACGCATAGATAAGAAGCCTTGACGACCTGCGCCGTATTCAACAAAAACAGCTTCTAATGAAGGTTCTACGCGGGTGACATGGCCTTTATAGATATTGGATTTTTTCTGTTCTCGGGTACGATTCTCTAAATCAAAATCGTAAAGACGATTACCAGTGATAAGTGCAACGCGAACTTCTTCGGCATGAGTTGCATTAATCAACATACGTTTCATGGGTGTGACACCTAATAGTGACTCACACAAACAAACCAAACAAACTTAAAGGTTCTGAACGAACATCGAACATGACGGATCATTTCCCAGATCTCAAAATACTTGTGGTCTGAGTCATCTGTTACCGGCTACATTTAGCCTTAGCTTCGATTCTCGTCTGTGATGTAGGCAATACTGCTTCAACCTTTAAATCGGAATTCCCTTTTGCTTCACTGGCGGGTGAGCGGTGCATTGGTTAATGACTTTCACTGTCATTGGGCGCGAAGTGACTTCTTTATTGGAAGTTTGATACGGAATGCTCATCGTATCGGTGCTTTCGGCAGTTCCAATGCATCAACGCTTTAGCCTGAAGGCAACATTAAGGATCGATTTGTCTGATGTGTATCAGTTTACGTTCCATAACCAACTAGAGTTGGTAACATATTTTTTTGAACAAACTGAATTAAACGCAACAGTTTGTCATTTTGCCGATATAATAAGCCTTCGGCGTCGGCATAATTCTTTAGGACCTGTCCGAGCTGGTGATGAAAGCATCATTTTGATTGAGGTTTCAATCAGGGAAATTTCCCTTTAGATGTTCACTTACGGTGGTATCCGTGCGCTGACTATATCAAACCTTGCAGCATCTGCCTATGGGCTAAGCTTAGATTTCTTGTGAAAAAACTAAGCTAATCGGTCATTTATTAATCAAATTTCGTAAAATTTCAGGTTTAAATATTAGTATGAATTCTACACAGCAATGGCAAAGTGTCACTTGGTTTGAGGTGGATGAGCATCAAGCAGGACAACGAATCGATAATTTCCTGTTTTCACGTTTGAAGGGTGTACCAAAGAGTCGAATTTATCGTTTGATTCGTGAAGGTCAGGTTCGCGTGAATAAAAAACGTATTAAAGCTGAGACCAAACTTGCAATTGGGGACCAGATTCGCGTTGCGCCTATTCGTTATGAACAAAAAGATGAAACTGCTGTTCCTGTAAGCGACAGTGTAGCTCAAGGTTTATTAAGCCGTGTGGTTTACGAAGATGAAGGCCTATTAGTTGTAAATAAACCTTCAGGTATTGCCGTACATGGCGGTAGTGGCGTGGCGTATGGTTTGATTGAGGCACTACGCGCGGCGACAGGTAAAAAATATTTAGAATTGATCCACCGTATTGACCGTGACACATCTGGTCTGGTCATGATTAGTAAAAAGCGTAGCACTTTAAAGTTGCTACAAGATATGTTGCGTGAACACAAAATTCGTAAGACCTATGCCGCTATTGTAAAAGGTCAGGTAAGTCTTGATAAACAACTCATTGATGCTCCTCTATTTCGCTATGAGTTAGCAAATGGCGAGCGTCGCGTACGTGTATCTAAAGAAGGTAAGCCAAGTAAAACCGAATGGGTGGTTGCAGAGCGCTTTAAAAATGCCACACTGGTTCATGCTTCGCCTTTATCAGGTCGTACCCATCAAATTCGTGTACATGGTTTAAGTATTGGACATCCTTTGCTGGGTGACGATAAATATGGTCACAACACTGCTTATGCGGGGCCTGAAGCACGCCGTTTGTGTTTGCATGCCATGCGTTTAGATATTCCGGGTTATCCAACGATTGAAGCACCGTTACCAGAAGACATGACCCAGTTATTAGAGGCTTTGAGAGTAGCAAAATGAGTCTGAAAACCGAATTAGTGATTTTTGACTGGGATGGTACTTTATATAATTCTGTCGGTCAGATTGTTGCAAGTTTACAGCATGCGGCAGAGCAGCATGAGTTAACGCTAACGGATGAAGCCGCAAAAAGTATTATTGGTTTAGGTTTACCGGAAGTGATGCAAACTTTATTTCCGGAAACTCCAGAGCTACATGAATCGATTTTAAAAGCATATGGCGATCACTATATTGCCAACTCGACAAATGATGCATGGTTCGAAGGTATTTCTGAGTTACTTCATGACTTAAAAGCTCAAGGTTTAAAACTTGCGGTAGCAACAGGTAAAAACCGCCGTGGGTTAGACCGTGTGATTGCAAAAACACAAAGTACTCATCTGTTTGATGCTACTCGAGCAGCCAATGAAACCCGTTCAAAACCAGATCCACTCATGTTGCAGGAAATTTTGAATGTAACAGGGGTAAGCGTCGAGCGCGCCATAATGATTGGTGATAGTAGTTATGATCTTGAGATGGCACAGCGTTTAGGTATGCCACGTATTGGTGTTGGCTATGGTGTGCATTCGATCGAAGTTCTACAACAGTTCCAGCCTTTAACAATTGCTAAAGATGTACCTGAGCTGCACAACTTTTTAAGAGAGTATGCAAAGTTATCTAATGCAGATGTAGCGTAATTTAGAATGATATAAGAAGGGGGAATTTATTCCCTCTTATTGTATGTCCAATAACAATAAGACGAGAAAAATGAGCCGTTCTATTCGTTTATTAAATCTTTTACAGCAACTTCGTGAATCCCGTTATCCAGTGACTGCACAAGTCTTGGCTGAGCGTATGGGAATTAGTGTTCGTAGTATTTACCGCGATATTGATAGTCTACGTGCCCAAGGTGTGAGAATCGATGCATCAGCGGGTTTAGGATTTCAGCTTAAAGAAGACATAGTATTGCCACCAATGACGCTCAATGAAAATGAAGTTGAAGCTATTTTTCTGGCGTTGTATTGGTTGAAGAGTGTACCCGATCAATCTTTACAATCGGCTTCTACATCAATCTTAGCTAAATTAAATTCTGTGCTGCCTGAACATCGCCAATATTTATTACAGCAAACAACCTTAAGAGCGTTTAACACATGGCTGCCTGTAGATAAAAATCAGGTTGAACAAGTACGTTTAGCCATTCGGCAGCAAGTCAAAATTACAATGCATTATCATGATGAACAACAACGAAGTAGCGTTCGAACCTTGTGGCCATTTGCCTTGGGATACTTTAATGACAAAATTGTGTTGGCCGCATGGTGTGAATTAAGACAGGACTTTCGACATTTTAGAATGGATCGTATTCAACACTTAAGTTTAACCCAAGAATTATATCCATCATTTAAGCAGCAACTCTTCCAGCAGTGGTGGGCACAAGAATCGCAGACTACTGACAAAAACTGACAAAAGATATTTGTAGACTAGAACCACGATAAACAAGGAGCCATAAAAATGAGCCTTAAACTTTATACTAACAAAGAATCGCGTGGTGTAGTGATTGACTGGCTTTTAGTCGAGCTTGGTGTTGAATGTGAACGTATTGAAGTTGCATACCGAACCGAGATGAAGTCACCAGAATATTTAAAAATTAATCCTTTTGGAAAAGTACCTGTATTGGTAGATGGCGATGTTGTTATTTATGAGTTAGGGGCAATTTGCGCATATCTTGCGGACAAGTTTAGTGACAAAGGCTTGGCACCAGCCTTGAATGATCCAAAGCGTGGTTTGTACTATCGTTGGTTATTTATGATGGCAGGTCCTTGGGAAGCTGCTGGCGTTGATAAAGCTCTAGGAATAAAAGTATCTCCTGAGCAAAAAATGTTTGTGAGTTATGGTGATTACAACGATGCTTACCAAGCTTTGATTCAAGGGCTGAGTGAGGCTGATCCATACTTATGTGGTGAACAGTTTACGGCAGCAGATGTAAGCGTGGGCGCGATGTTGTTATGGCAATTGAAAATGAACACGATTGAATCACATCCTACCATTACACGTTATGTTGAAACGATTAAACAACGTGAAGGATTAAAACAAAGCAGTATGGGCGGATTATTGTAAACCTATGCTACTTCGAGCCACCTTTTAAGGTGGCTTTTTGTTTTTTAATCAAAAGCTTTAATTGCTAATAAAACCCGCAGCTACGTTAATACAAATTGCTAAAATAGTCGTGTTAAAGCCAAATGCCAAAACGAAATGAAATAAGTTTAGCAAACGCATATGCCTAGTGGTAACCGATACATCTGCTGTTTGTGCTGAAGTACCAATAATATAACTAAAATATAAGAAATCAGGATATGTTGGATTTTTGGTCCCTGGAAAATCTAATCCACCACTTTCTTCATTTCTGGATAAAGCCATGTAAAAGTCATGTGCATAGTGCAAGGCGAAAACGGTGTGCATAAAAAGCCATGCTGAAACAATGGTAAGTAAAGCTAAAGCAACATGTCCTAATTTTGCATAATGGTCAGAAGGAAGCTGAGACAGCTGTACTAATATAGCAACTAGACACATAGAAATTGCAAGTAAAACAATCAGCATAATGACCCATTTGCTTTCATCTTGTTTTTTAGCTTGCTGCTGCATTTGAGAGTGATCAGCATTTTTCATAAGTTTGAAAACATTCAATAAATATAAGCCAATCGACCCATTCCAGCTTACTAATAAAATAGTAGACCATTTCCATGAGGTGAACCAAGTCAATAGAATTCCGGCAATAACGCCAACGAATAAAGCAATAAAGAAGTGAGGTCGGTTTTTTACGCTACGCCCCAAATGCTTTAATAGTCCCAACATTTACTCGACTCTCCTTATGCCGTAAAAACTATTTTTTTACTATTTGGTTAATTTAACATTAAGTTTTATATATTGTTTATACTTTTGATTGTCTTTTTAAATAATATTTTTGATAAGCTAAAATATAAAAAATTATCGCAATTTAAATAATGGATCAAAAGTATAAAATAAATCTTAAGCTCATTTATTTTATACTTTAATTTAGATTTTCTAACTAATTTATTATTGCCAAATAAAGTTAACTTTAATTTGTCGTATTTAATCGAGATTCTTATCAAGATGAAACACTTTATTGAGCTGGTCAATAAATCTTTTAACACCTACAGATTCTGTATTTTTACGATAACTGACAAATAAATCTAAAGAAGGTAAATCCACATCCAAAGGGCGAACTACTGTATTTGATACACCTAGAGGTGCAACATAGGCTGGTAAAATCGTACAACCTAGACCTGACCCAATCGAATTAATATTGAGTAAAATACTATCGGCCTTTTGTACGATATTCAGATCAATACCATGAGTTTTAGTAAATTCTAAAATAGTATTGTGCAGCGTATTCGATTGTTCGGCGGCAGGAATAATAAAATCTATACCGTGTAAAGCTTTTACAGGAATGCGTTCATATTTAGCCAAAGGATGGTTTCTAGGTAATAAAAAAATTAATGGTTCTGTTAAAACAAATTGGCTTTGGATTTCATCGGTTTCGGTATTATCACGAGTGAAGGTGATGTCGAGTTCACCTCTTTTTAATGCTTTGAGTTGTTCTGTATTATTTAAGCTTGATAGTTCAATGGTCAGGTCAGGATGCTGTAATCGTAGATTTGGAAGTACGTACGGGAAAATTTTCATTTCTGCAATGGGGACAAAACCAATACGTAATAATTGTTGTTTGGCCTTTGAGACTTGACGTGCCATCGCTACAGCTTTATCTGCTTGAGCAAGTGTTAAACGGGCATGTTCTAAAAATACTTCACCTTCTTCAGTTAACTCGACTTTACGTTTTGTACGGTTTAAAAGTCGTACACCGACATCTTCTTCTAAATCTTTAATTTGTTGGCTAAGGGAGGGTTGAGCAGTATAGAGTTTTAGAGCGGCCTTACTAAAATTTAATTCTTCAGCAACAGTGATGAAATATCGAAGATGGCGTAATTCCATAAGACTAATCCAAAAAATGTCTTACTATGATTTAAGTAAAGTATAAAGCATAAAACTATATAGCGTGAAGATGCTTTAGATATTTATAAAATAAATGAAAATTTATAAATCATTATTAAATTAATATGAAATTTTTCTTAATTATTAATTTATAAAATATATTAATTGCCGATTATTAACTGTTTTTTTTAAATTTTCATAGGAAATTTTAATTTCTTTTTTAAAAATCACTTAAAGTTTTCTCATATTATGAAAAAATCTATTATTAATGCAGAGATTTAGGTGTTGATTTTTTTAGCGAAAAACTTTGGAAAGTATTTTTATAGTAAATGTATCACTCTTATATTGCTCTATTTTTTTAGTTTATCAAGCATCGATAAAAGTTGATAAAATTAAGCAATTTAAAAGATTTATTGAATAACTAAGATAAAAGTAGTTCATCCTTTAGCTTTAGATTACTTATTATATACTATTGTTATGTTATACAATAGCTTTTAATAAGAACTGTAAGTAACGAATCACAAACTCAACACATCTAAACATTTTTTTGTGGCACTTTAGATTGGTGTATGTCGGCGGCGACAAAAATAAAGGGATATTTATATGATAAATAAGTGTAAGTGTCATAGCTTAATTTATTTAAATCGCTAAGATAGAAAATTGAATGAATCATCCTCCTGATGCTACAACCATAGAATAAGCCCATGAAAGACAAGCCGACATTAACTTATCAATTGCCGACTCAGTCCTGTTGGACGCATACATGGATAAAACCGCCTTTTTGTCATCCTGAATTGGGCCATGAAAACGACACCCGTTTTTATAATCAGCAGCCTAGATCGCCTGCACGAGGATCGAAAGAATTATTGCGTTGGTTAGTCACTCGTGAATCTTATACATGGAATGTTGATATTCAAGGTGAATACGAAACTCGTGTGAATACACCAATTGCCTTACCACAGAACCGTCCTCATGCGGATTTAGATGATTGGCAAGTATGGTTTGTAGGTCACGCTACTGTACTCATTCAAATTGGACCATATAACTTTATTACCGACCCGGTTTGGTGTGATTATGCGAGTCCGTTGCATGGGCGTGGGCCACGCCGTGTATGCCCGGCCGGTTTTGCTTTGGAACAGTTGCCCACTATTCATGGAGTCTTACTGAGCCATAATCATTATGATCATATGGATTTGGCAACGCTTGAATGGTTGCACAAGAAATTTGCGATGCCGATTTATACAGGGCTTGGCAACGGGTTTTACTTACCTAAAGAGTTCCATGTAATTGAAATGGATTGGTGGCAGGAAATTCCTTATCACGAGTTAAGAATTGTTTATACACCTGCTCAGCACGGTTCGGGGCGGGGCTTACGTGATCAAAATAAAGCACTTTGGGGTGGTTTTTCGGTTTTAGCAAAAACAGGTCATTGTTTTTTCGCTGGTGACACTGGCTATGCAGCACACTTCAAACAGATACATGCACGTTATGGCGCACCACGTGTTGCTTTACTTCCAATTGGAGCTTATGAACCTCGTAAACTAATGAGCTACGTTCACATGAACCCTCAAGATGCAGTTCATGCACATTTGGATTTACAAGCGCATCGTTCTGTTGCGATTCACTATCGAACTTTTCAGTTAACAGATGAAGATCGGGAAGACCCTGAACATGCTTTAGCTCAAGCTATTAAAGCTTCATCAAAACTTGCTAATCCCTTTTATTGTATTCGAGAAGGGCATAAATTGACTGTCTAAAAGCCTATGGTTTTTATATTAAAAAAGCCAGTTCAAATTGAACTGGCTTTTTATTATTTCGACTTAAATTAAGCTAAGTCAAAACGGTCAAGATTCATGACTTTTGTCCATGCTGCAACAAAGTCTTTAACAAATTTTTCTTTACCGTCGGCTTGAGCATAAACCTCTGCCAATGCACGTAAGATTGAATTAGAACCAAAGACTAAATCATTGCGTGTTGCAGTAAATTTAACTGCACCTGTTTTACGATCTTTGCCTTCAAATACTTCACTTGTTGAATCAACAGGTGCCCATACATTCGACATGTCGAGTAAGTTTGTAAAGAAATCTGTGCTAAGTACACCGACTTGCTGAGTGAATACACCATGCTGTGAACCATCCCAATTGGTGCCCAGTACACGTAAACCACCAATTAATGCAGTTAACTCTGGTGCAGTCAAAGTCAGTTGCTGAGCTTTATCAATCAATAAGATTTCAGCTGGTGTGCTGATACCTTCTTTCTTCCAGTTTCTAAAGCCATCAGCAGCGCCGAGTAATAATTGGAAAGTTTCAATATCAGTTTGACTTTGTAATGCATCTACACGACCAGGAGCGAATGGTACGCTAACGTTGAAACCTGCCGCCTGAGCAGCTTGTTCTACACCGATGTTCCCTGCAAGCACAATTAAGTCAGCCAATGATAATTGGGTTGATGCTTTGAGTTCTTCAATTTTAGTTAAAGTCTCAACAGCTTTTTTATTGACTTCCCAACCACGTTGAGGAGCTAAAGCAATGCGTGCACCGTTTGCTCCACCGCGTTTGTCTCCACCACGGAATGTTGATGCTGATGCCCAACCAAGAGAAATCAACTCACCGGCAGATAATCCTAATGCAACAATTTTTGCTTTTGCATCAGCAATACTTGCAGCAGATGGAATAGCGTTAGCGGCCGGTAATGGGTCTTGCCAAATTAAATCTTCAGCAGGAACTTCGGGACCTAAATAACGTGCTTTTGGACCCATATCACGGTGAGTTAATTTGAACCATGCGCGGGCAAAAGCATTTGCAAAGGCTTGAGGGTCGTTATGGAAGCGACGAGAGATCTTTTCAAATTCAGGATCAAAACGTAAAGTCAAATCTGTAGTCAACATTGTTGGCTTACGTTTAATTGACGGGTCGAAAGGATCAGGAATAATTGCCTCAGCATCTGCTGCTACCCATTGAATTGCACCAGCAGGTGAACGTTCTTGTACCCACTCGTATTTGAATAGGTTTTCAAAGAAGTAATTGCTCCATTGTGTTGGTGTCTGTGACCAAATTACTTCTAAACCTGACGTGATCGCATCTTTACCGACACCTGTGCCATAGCTATTTGCCCAGCCAAAGCCCATTTGCTCAATTGGAGCGCCTTCTGGATCGGCATGAACATGGTCAGCAGAGGCTGCACCGTGAGTTTTACCTAAAGTATGACCGCCTGCAATCAAAGCAACAATTTCTTCATCGTCCATTGCCATGTTGCCGAAAGTCGCGCGAATAAACGGCGCAGCTGATCTTGGGTCACCGCTAGCTTCTGGGCCTTCAGGGTTTACATAAATTAGTCCCATCTCGGTTGCCGCAAGATTACTGCCAGCTAAAGCTTCAGAGTTACGGTGAGCTAACCATTCTTTTTCATCGCCCCAGTTTACATCGTTGTCTGGTTCCCAAACATCTTCACGGCCTGCACCAAAACCAAAGGTACGGAAGCCAGAAGACTCAAGTGCAATATTCCCGGCAAGAATAAATAAGTCAGCCCATGATATTTTTTGACCGTATTTTTGTTTAACAGGCCATAGTAAACGGCGTGCTTTATCTAAACTTGCGTTGTCAGGCCAGCTATTTAAAGGCGCAAAACGTTGTTGACCACGACCCGCACCACCACGGCCATCACCCATACGGTAGGTGCCGGCAGCATGCCATGCTAAACGAATAAATAAGCCTGTGTAATTTCCCCAATCGGCTGGCCACCAATCTTGGGAATCGGTTAAGACATTTTTGATATCCGCTTTAAGTGCGTAGTAGTCAATTTTTTTAAATTCTTCACGGTAATTAAAATCTTTACCAAATGGATTAGAGCGTTCTGAATGTTGATTGAGTAAGTCGACGCGTAATTGATTTGGCCACCAGTGCAAATTAGTCGTGCCACCACCGACTGTTACTTGCGGTTTTGAGTTATGACCTGAAAAAGGACATTTTGATTCGTTTGACATGATTATATTCTCTCTGGGTAATATTTATTTGAGCTCTTAATGGAACCGAAAGCTCATTTTCCTGGACTTCTGGGTTAAAAAATGATGCTTATCGAATAAAGAAATGAGGAAACAAGTGGTGAGATAAACCGTTTAAAAAATTTTTCACTGTTATGTCAGCTCATCATTTTTATTCAACAATACATGAGTTTCCTTTGTTTATTATTCCTTCAATTTACTGCATGAAGGCTAAAAAACAAGAGGGAAAATGGTTCGACTTTTGCAAATAATGATGCATGGCATGAGCTCCTTAATCATTGAAACATCGCAATATCTTTCAATTTCGTTCTTTAAATATACTAAAATTTGATTGTTTATTTTTCAAATGGATTAAATTGTCTATATTAATAGGTAAAATCGATTTTAAGGGTTAAGCAAAATTGTTGAGTACGGTAAATGAGGATTTGAAAAAAGAAAAAACTAAAACTAGTTCAATTAAAAAGGAGAGTTAAAACTCTCCTTTTTTAAGTATTTATACGGTGACAAGGCGATTAGATTTAACCATATCCGCCAAACCATGCGTTTTAAAGTAATACTCAAGCCAGCTTTTTACAATAAGCGGGTTATTCATTTTCATGACATCATCAAGTAACTTTTGCGCATCTGTCATTGGTACATGGCATATTGCTTTACGCACACGCAAGATATTGCTTGAACTCATAGAAAGGGTATTAAAGCCCATTGCCATTAGTAAGATTGCTGATAATGGGTCACCCGCCATCTCACCACAAATACTTACCGGTTTTTGGTATTTGTGACATTCCTTCACCAGTCGAGTCAACGCACGCAAAATAGATGGATGGAAGTGTGAATATACGCTAGCCACATGCGGATTATTACGGTCTACCGCAAGTAAGTATTGAGTTAAGTCATTTGAACCAACCGAGAAGAAATCGACAAGTTCAGCAAACTCATCAATTTGTAGCAGTACACTTGGTACCTCTACCATAATCCCGATTTTTGGTTTAGTAATTTTAACTTGCTCTTCTTCTTGCACGGCTATCCAGTCTCGCTCAAGTAAATAAAGTACTTCTTCGACTTCACTTACTGTTGTCACCATTGGCAATAGAATATGCAAGTTATTTAAACCAATACTGGCTTTGAGCATTGCCCGGATTTGTGCTGAGAAAATCTCTGGATGATCGAGTGTAAAACGAATACCGCGCCATCCTAATGCCGAGTTTTCTTCTTCGATACTGAAGTACGGTAAATCTTTATCGGCACCAATATCGAGGGTTCGCATTACCACTGGTTTATTGGCAAAGTGACTCAACTGTTGGCGGTAGATTGCACGTTGTTCTTCTTCACCCGGGAAACGTTCCCGTAACATGAATGGAATTTCACTTCGGTATAGACCTACACCTTGCGCGCCGCGTTGTACGCCGCGAACAACATCAATCATGAGACCCGTGTTTACAAAAAGCTGAACAGAAACCCCATCAGGAGTAATCGCTTCTTTGGTCTCGTATTGTTTGAGATCTTTTGCGATTTGCTCGTCTTCTTTTTGAATTTCTTTATAGCGTTGGCGTAAACGACGTGGAGGGTTCACAAAAACACGACCCTGATAGGCATCCACAATCATTTCCGCGTCATCAAGCGTATTTACAGGCAGTTCGGTTACACCAACTACAGTTGGAATACCTAATGCGCGTGCCACAATCACCATATGTGAATTAGCTGCACCTTCTGAGGTTACAATAGCAGCGATATTATCGACCGGTAACTCGACGAGCGCAGCAGTACTAATTTCTTCACCAATTAAAATACTGTCTGGACTGAGTTCACGGTGGCTAGAATCTTCTTCTTGTAAACACGCTAAAATACGTCGGCCTAAATCTTTAAGATCGGAAACGCGTTCGCGAAGATAGTCATCTTCCATTTGCGCAAATAGGGCAGTGTGCTTTTCAATTACACGACGTACAGCACCTTGTGCCCAATGACCATCACGAATCAGATCTTTAATTTCTGCGGGTAATGCATTTTCATCTAGCATTCTTAAGAAAACACTAAATAAAGCGCGTTCTTCTGCCATGAGTGAATCATGCATTTTTTCGTCTAAAGAACGAATTTCTGAACGAACTGATGAGATCGCTTGATCTAAAAGGCGAAGTTCATGGCTAATATCTTCTGCTTCACGGTCAGGGACAGCACCCAAATCGGCAGGTGGATATAAAATGATAGCGCGGCCTAAAGCAACACCGCCTGCACCTGAAGCGCCTTGGAAGGTTTTATAGGCAGGTCCATTGCTTGGTTTACGAAATACATCGATGTTACCAACCGCGTGAGCATGTGCAATTACCCCGGAAAGCTGTGCACATAGCGTAACTAAAAAGGACTCGGCTGCTTCGCTAAAATCTTGAGGAAGTCTATTTTGGACGACTAAAACACCCATAACCTTACGACGGTACATGACAGGTACGCCGAGGAATGAGTTATAAATTTCTTCACCCGTTTCAGGTAAATACAAGAAGCGCTCATGCTTTGGTGCATTGTCAAGGTTAACAATTTCTTCACGTTGCCCAACCAAACCGACCAAGCCTTCACCTAACTGCAATGAGACATGGCCAACAGATTCTGGATTTAAACCTTTTGAGGCCATCAAGACATAGCGCTGGTTGCGTTCATCGAGTAAATAAATAGAGCAAACATCCACTTTCATGGCCTCAGCAACCTGATTGACCATAATGTCTAACGATTCATGCAAACTCACGGACGCATTAATCTCTTGGACAATGCGTCTTAGAGTGTCGAGTTGCATGTTTGACATGGATGTATACTCCAGTATTTTTTAGACTATGAATGTATTTATAACAGCACTTTTAATAAAAATCATTTGCTAGATAAATGATTTTTAGGGTAATTGTTGCAACGGCAACTGTGTACACAACTCCACCATGGCTTTCCGGTAAACATCACGCTTGAAGTTCACCACTTGACCAAGAGGATACCAATAGCTAACCCACTGCCATTCATCGAATTCGGGTGGGTCAGAGAGGTTTAACTGAATATTTTTTGCAGGCGCAGTTAACTTCAGTAAAAACCATTTTTGTTTCTGTCCAATACATACGGGGTCAGAGTCTGACCGAATGTACCGATGTGGCAAACGATAACGCAGCCATCCCTTGGTTTGCGCAATAATCTGGACATGTTCGGGCAATAAGCCGATTTCTTCTCTCAGTTCTCGAAAAAGTGCCTGTTCAGGTGTTTCTCCAAACTGGATGCCTCCTTGTGGAAATTGCCAAGCATTGTGACCAATGCGCTTTGCCCATAAAACCTGTCCATCATCGTTTGCCAAAATGATCCCGACATTGGGTCGGAAACCTTCTGAGTCGATCATTTGGCTACCTAAATATTTATCTATATCGTTGACTTTAATCGCGGGGACAAACACTTTTTTATGTCCAGCTCGAAAAGATCAAAGTAAAATGTTTAAATTGCTACGATCTTAACGAATTTCTATCGACTAGCGGAGATAGATTTACATTTTTTTTCTTAAATTTCAGTTTAAACGAGAATTTTCATGAAACTGGCGTTGTTTGATTTAGACCATACCTTGTTAAATACCGATTCAGACCACTCGTGGGGTGAATTTTTAGTCAACGAAGGTTTGGTTGATCCGGTTCATCATCGTCAGATGAATGATAAATTTTATGAAGATTACAAAGCAGGCCAACTTGACCCATATGCTTATAATGAATTCGTTTTCGGTTTCTTAACAAAGCATGACAATAGCTACTTAACAGAGCTTCACCAATTGTTCATGCAAAAAGTGATTCGTCCACAAATGCGCCCTAAAGGTTTCGATGCGATTAAGAAACATCAAGACTTAGGTCATACCATTGTGGGTATTACGGCAACAAGTGATTTTATTACCGCGCCAATTTTCCGTGAATTTGGTATTACTGAAATTTTAGCGACCAATGCCGAAGTGGCTGACGGCAAATATACTGGTAAAGTTGCGGGCTTGGCATGTTATCAAAAAGGTAAACTTGCACGTCTTGACGACTGGTTAGCAGGACGTAGCGTCTCTGAGTCTTGGGCATATTCAGATTCAATCAATGACCGCTTTTTACTTGAATATGCAACACATGCGATTGCGGTAAATCCTGATGATCGCCTTGAAAAGTTAGCTCAAGAGCACAATTGGGAAATTCAGGACTGGTCGATTTAAGATTGTAGAGTTGGAAGACCCATACGGTATTTAAGGTTTTCCAACTCTTCATTCATTAGGTTTAAATCATTCTTTTTATATCCTATGAAAATCCTAATCCAAAAATAAATATTGATAAGTTCAATAAAAATAAATTTAAAAAAGGAGGTAATAATGTCAAAAACACCACAGATTAAATTACCAGAACAACTTTGGAATAATCAAAGCATTGATTTAACACGTCATAGTTATCAAGGAAAATTACTGAGTAAAAGTGAGGGTTTTAAATTAGGTAAGACTCAACGGAAAAAAGTACCGCTTGAACAACTTTCAAAACTTTCCGAAAGGCCAGAAGGAACAACTGCTTTAACGATCTATGATTGGAGTAACCAAGGACGTTTAGAAAAACTCAAACCGATTCGTGCAAAACGGATGAGCGTTTCACCATTTACATTTTATCGTGGCATGCCTTCTTTGATGCTATTTGACCAAGTGTGGGAGCCACTAAATTCAGGTTTATTTCAACAGATTTGTGGTGATTGTCATTTAAGTAACTTTGGTGGTTTTGCAAGTCCAGAACGTAACCTGTTATTCGGAATTAATGATTTTGATGAAACTTTAGTTGCCCCGTTTGAGTGGGATGTAAAGCGTTTAGCAACCAGTTTTGTGATTGCAGCACGCGATATTAATCTTGCAGATAAAGTGGGTTTAAAGGCAGTTAAAATAATGCTGAATAGTTATCGTCAGCACTTATTAGAAAATGCAAAACTTTCGCCCCTACAAGTTTGGTATGAAAAAATTGATGCCGTTACCTTATTAGAAAATACTGAATGCCGAAAACTAAGAAAGAAAAGCGAAAAGGATCTTGATTCTGCGCAGAAAAAAACGGTGTACTCTGTATTGCCGAAGCTTACACAGCAAGACCAAGATACAGGCTTGCGTCATTTTGTAGATGATGCGCCGTTATTATGGCACCCAAATGCAGATGAACCATTTAGTAAAGATGTTGACGTATTCTTTAAACAATACCGTGACTCTTTGAAATATGATCGCCAAGTCCTTTTTGATCGTTATCAATGTACAGATGTGGCTTTTAAAGTGGTTGGTATTGGAAGTGTTGGTACACGATCAGCCATAGCATTATTTCAGGATGCAGATCGGGAACCATTAATTTTACAAATGAAAGAAGCGAATCCATCAATTCTTAGTCCGTTATTTGTAGAACAAGTAAATCACGAAGGTGAACGTGTAATACATGGCCAGCAACTGATGCAGGCCGCAAGTGATATATTTCTTGGGTTTTCCTCAATATCAACTCAACATTTTCATGTACGTCAGTTACGTGATATGAAAATCTCTTTTAATCTTAAGGATATGGATGAAGAGTATTTCTATAAGTATGCTGAAGATTGTGGCTTGGCTTTAGCGCATGCCCATGCAAAATCGGGAAATGCAGATGTACTTATAGGATATCTTGGAGAGGGCGATACGATTGTAGACGTATTACAAACCTATGCAGAAGAATATGCAGAGCGTAATCTAAACGACCATCAGCAATTTATGAATGAAATTGCTGATAGTAAGATTCAGCTCGCCGGAGATGATGCGCTTTAATAAATTATTTAACTTTCTCTGTGGCAGGCCAAATATTTGAATCAGGATTTTGTTGATGCCAAAGCTTGAATTGAGCTCGCCATTGTTGAAAAGGAACCGATAAAGTAGGTCGTGGGTCATCACTTAAGCTATAAGCCATGCCTTCTACCAGCCATTTAGGTTTAGTTAGCATTGCTATATTTCCCCATTCTTCTGCTTGTCGATGATGAATAAGCTCATGAGTGATATAGAAATCTTTCCAGCCTCGCGGTGCAACCAATAACCCCAAATTACCAACCGCTTTAGCGGCTGCTTTTTCCATACCAAAGGTATTTGCACATTGTGGAGTTGAGCAAAAAACCATAGTGGGTTGTTGATGAAAAGCACCTACTTTATCTTGGGTTTCTTGTAATGCCTGATTATAAAGTGTGTTCGCAAGAGGTTGTGTCTTTGGATCATCTACACAGACTTGACCATCACAATGTAACAATGAAAGGTGATGGGCGAAAATAACACGTATCGGTTTAAACCAAATAAATGTAACTAGAACTAAGATAGCTAAAGTTATAAATATATATAAACCGACTTTAATTATATTTGAATATGGATTCTTCACGATCATGAATCTTAAGCGAAAAGTATAAGGATAGTAGAGTAAAGGGTATATATTTACAGTATTATTTCTAATCAATATATAACTTTATTAATTAAAATAGCATGACTAAAAATAAGCGCACTAAAAGTAAAGGTAGCATGGTTTCTTTCAAGAATTTATAGATCAGCTCATTACCGCTATTTTTGGTGAGTTACTTATTTATATCATTGCTTTACTGTTTATGAGTGCACTTGGCGGAATTATTTTCGCTGCCATATGTTTCAGTTGGGGCGTTCTATTTTTACTACTACCTTTCGCGGCTTTGATTTATATCCTTGTTAAAAAATATAGCCATTAATACCGTTATTCTTGCATCATTTTAATCAACTCTTGCATGGCTCTAGATTGCGTACGTGCAGGGTGCCATACCATACCTAGCTGACGGTTCATCTCGACATTTAAATCGAGCTGCTGCATATCTTGATTCAATAAAGTTTTTGGTAAAACTGACCAACCTAAACCAATAGAGACCAACATACGAATTGACTCTAGAGGGTTATTACTCATAGTAATTTTCGGTTTAAGCCCCTGTTTTTCAAACTCGGCCAAGGTGATTTGGGCTGTATAAGTCTGTGCGGCAGGCAGCAAACTTGGATATTCGATTAAATCTTGCAAAGTGAGATTCTTTTGCTGTGCCAACGGATGAAATGGCGCAGCTACAAAAACTAAAGGATCATTCCAGATGGTAATGTAGTTAAGACGTTCATCACCTGAAGGTGGAAGTGTTAAAAATGCAAGCTCTAAATCACCAGCAAGGACCTGTTCATGGGCTTGTTCTGAGTCAACAAAATGTACGTCTAAAGTGACTTGTGGAAACTGCTGAACAAAGTGTTTAAGTGGAGCAGGTAAGTGGTGCAAACCGATGTGATGACTCGTGCCAATTTTTAAACGGCCTTGTATTTGTGTTTGTTCATGACTTAGCGTGTGGTGAATATCTTTAAGTTCATTTAACCAGCTTTTGACTTTTGGTAATAATGAATGCGCAGCATGAGTGGCTTGAACCCCACGTCCTGCCGACTCAAATAGTTTTACGCCAAAGTATTCTTCTAGGCTATGAATACGTTTGGTAACAGCAGGTTGGGTAATAAAGAGTTGATCTGCAGCCACAGAGATAGACCCTGTTTCCATAACTTTTACAAAAGCTTCAAAGGCTGCAAGATTCATAATACAACTCTACTTGGGATAGAAAAATCGAGAGAGGCTAAAGTCGCCAAGCCAAAATCGTATCATGCTTGCAGCCAAACGTTCTATAAACTTGTGATTTGGCGTATTAATCTTAACCTAAGCAGTTGTCTCTTTTTCGTTTAAAGCTGAAATACGACGGTCTTTTGCTGCCCATACTTTTTCATGAAAGAAAAAAGCAAATGCTTGTACGGTTGGTTCTAACATACTTAAGGTTAAAGCCATCCAAATGTTACCTGTTACAAAGTACGCGACTAGCATTGCTACCGTAATATGCATAATGTAGTAACTTAAGGTTTTCTTTAATGTACGTTGGTTTTTTAAAACGAATTTTTGAATATTAGCCATCATCATTCTCTCTACCTATATTTGATATTTTTAGTATAGAGATGAGAGTATAAGATTAAAAATGGATTATGCAAATGATAATCATTAACAAAACCGATTTAAATATTTTTGAACAATATAAATAAACACGGGAATGATTCCTAAAAGTTTTCTAATTTATAAAAATGATAAATTAGATTTATGTGAAACTCTGGCTATAATCGAAGAAAGATTAGAATTACCCAGTCCAATGGAGCAAGACGACATGGCAGGCAAAACTTTATATGACAAATTGTGGGATGACCACGTAGTTACAGAGCGTGATGATGGTTCGTGCTTACTTTATATCGACCGTCATTTATTGCATGAAGTAACAAGTCCACAAGCATTTGAAGGTTTGCAACTTGCGGGTCGTCAACCGTGGCGTTTAAGCGCAAACGTAGCTACACCAGACCACAACGTTCCAACATCTAAAAAAGAGCGTGATCAGGGCATTGCAGGTATTGAAGATGATACATCGCGTATTCAGGTTCAAACCTTAGATGATAACTGTAAAGCATTTAATATCGTTGAATTTGGTATTAATGATATTCGCCAAGGTATTGTACATGTTGTTGGTCCTGAACAAGGCTTAACTTTACCGGGTATGACGGTGGTATGCGGTGACTCGCATACAGCAACTCACGGTGCCTTTGGTTGTTTGGCACATGGTATCGGGACATCTGAAGTTGAACACGTTTTAGCGACACAATGTTTGATTCAGAAAAAATCAAAAAATATGTTGGTTCGTGTTGATGGCGTTTTAGGTAAGGGCGTAACACCAAAAGATGTGGTGTTGGCGATTATCGGTAAAATCGGTACCGCAGGCGGTACGGGTTACGCAATTGAGTTCGGTGGTCAAGTTTTCCGAGATATGTCGATTGAAGGACGTATGACGGTATGTAACATGGCGATTGAAGCGGGTGCACGTGTTGGTATGGTTGCAGTTGATGACAAAACCATTGAATATGTAAAAGGCCGTAGCTACGCACCAAAAGGCGAGCAGTGGGAACAAGCGGTTACTTATTGGAACACTTTACATTCAGACGATGATGCTGTTTTTGATGCAGTTGTTGAGTTAAATGGCGCAGAGATTGAACCACAGGTATCTTGGGGTACTTCACCTGAGATGGTAATTCCAGTATCTAAAGCTGTACCTACTTTAGAACAAGCGAAAGATGATGTACAACGTAGTGACTGGACACGTGCGTATCAATATATGGGGTTAAACGCAGGTCAGGCATTGGCTGAGATTCAACTTGACCGTGTATTTATTGGTTCTTGCACTAACTCACGTATTGAAGATATCCGTGCTGCTGCTGAGGTGGTTAAAGGCCGTAAAGTGGCTTCTAGCATTAAGCAAGCGATGATTGTTCCGGGTTCTGGTTTAGTGAAACAGCAGGCAGAAAAAGAAGGTTTGGATAAAATTTTCTTAGAAGCTGGTTTCGAGTGGCGTGAACCGGGTTGTTCAATGTGTTTAGCCATGAATGCAGACAAGTTACAACCCGGCGAACACTGTGCATCGACATCAAACCGTAACTTTGAAGGTCGTCAAGGGAATGGTGGCCGTACTCACTTGGTAAGTCCGGCAATGGCAGCAGCGGCTGCGATTGCAGGTCATTTTGTTGACGTTCGTTCATTTTAATTCGGTCTGGAGCAAACCATGAAAGCTTATACAGTTGAACAAGGTATCGTTGCACCATTAGATCGTGCCAATGTTGATACAGATTTAATTATTCCAAAACAGTTTTTAAAATCGATTAAACGCACTGGGTTTGGCGACAACTTATTTGATGAACTTCGTTATTTGGATGAAGGTTACCCAGGTCAAGATAACTCGGTACGTCCAAAAAATCCGGACTTTGTTTTGAATCAACCACGTTATCAAGGGGCAACAGTTTTAATTGCTCGTACGAACTTTGGTTGTGGTTCAAGTCGTGAGCATGCACCTTGGGCATTAAACGAATATGGTTTCCGTACCGTTATTGCGCCAAGCTTTGCTGATATTTTCTTTAATAACTGTTTTAAAAACGGCATGTTACCAGTTATTTTATCTGAGAATATTGTTGATCAGTTATTCAAAGAATGTGCTGCGAATGAAGGATATCAATTAACAATTGATTTGGCTGCGCAAGAAGTTCGTACACCAACAGGTGAAGCATTTAAATTCGAAGTGGATCCATTTCGTAAGCATTGCTTGTTAAATGGCTTGGATGATATTGGCTTAACTCTTCAAAATGCGGACGCAATTCGCGCTTATGAAGAAAAAACCAAACAGGTTCGTCCTTGGGTATTCCAAGAGATAAATTAACCTTTTGGTACATTTTAAACATAGTCATGGCGTCGTGTTCAAACTCTTGCTAACATGCTAAAGCATAACAACAGCTTAAAATTATGCACTAGATGAGGATTGGGCTTGAACAATGAAGAGGAACGTTACTCATAGCTTTTTGTTGGGCCTGTGCGCAATAACACTAAGTGCTTGTCAGAGCACTTACAATGTAGTGGATACTGTTCGTATTAAGCAGGCTGAACAAGAAAATTTGGGACAGAATGCAGCAATATATTGTTCGGGCGCAAAAAGTTGCGAATTTGAACGGCTAAATGATATTACTGTTGTTGATGCACAGACACGTCGTATTAGTAATCAGGCAATTCATCAAGGAATTGTGAGATTAAATGGTTCGGTGTTAAGTCAAAGCAATAGTTTGTATTTATCTGTGCCTGCCAAACAATATGAAGTGGTGATTCGTTACTATCCGATTTCTCCAGATCGGGCAGAAACCATCCATGTTATTCACCAATTCAAAGCCAACCATCGCTATATGTTTAAAATGTACCGAGACAAATCTAATCGTTCGGGTAGTTTGCTGAATGTTTCTGTACCAGATCCATTATGTGTTGACTTAGAGCAGGATGGGCGTGTAATTCGCCGTTTTTGTCGACCATTTGATGTAACCACAGGACTCGGTGAATTTCTCGAACAGAAAAAACTAACACCACGGCAGTCATAACACTGTCTTGTCTTTGAAAATGGAAAACTTCATGTCTAAACAGATTTTAATTTTGGCTGGCGATGGGATTGGTCCTGAAATTGTTGGGGCAGCAGAAAAAGTATTAAATAAAGTAAATGAAAAATTTAATTTGTCTTTGACTTGGGAACATGGCTTGTTAGGTGGAGCTGCGATTGATGCTTATGGAGAACCATATCCAGCTGTAACAAGTGAGCAAGCCAAAAAAGCTGATGCCATTTTATTAGGCGCCGTTGGTGGACCAAAATGGGACACTATTGAACGCTCTATTCGCCCTGAACGCGGTCTTTTAAAAATTCGTAGTGAACTTAACTTGTTTGCTAACTTGCGCCCAGCGATTTTATACCCACAATTAGCCGATGCTTCTAGCTTAAAGCCTGAGATTGTTGCTGGTTTAGATATTTTAATTGTTCGTGAATTAACTGGTGGTATCTACTTTGGTCAGCCACGAGGTATTCGTGAACTCGAAAATGGTGAAAAACAGGGCTATAACACTGACGTTTATTCTGAGAGCGAAATTAAGCGTATTGCAAAAGTTGCTTTTGAACTTGCAGGATTACGTGGCGGTAAAGTGTGTTCTGTAGATAAAGCAAACGTTTTAGAAGTGACAGAGCTTTGGAAGCAAACGGTTACTGACTTACAGCAAGCGAACTATCCAAATATTCAGCTTTCACATATGTATGTGGATAATGCTGCTATGCAACTTGTACGTGCACCTAAACAGTTTGACGTAATCGTTACAGGTAACTTGTTTGGCGATATCTTGTCTGACGAAGCAGCAATGCTTACAGGCTCAATTGGTATGTTGCCGTCAGCTTCTTTAGATGAAAATGGCAAAGGCATGTATGAACCTTGTCATGGTTCGGCGCCTGATATTGCGGGTCAAAATGTGGCAAACCCTTTAGCAACCATTCTTTCTGTTGCAATGATGCTTCGTTATACCTTCCGTGAAGAAGCTGCTGCTAAAGCAATTGAAGATGCGGTAGGGCAAGTACTTGATCAAGGTTTCCGTACAGCCGATATTATGTCTGAAGGCATGACTAAAGTAGGTACAGCCGAGATGGGTGAAGCAGTCGTTGCTGCTCTTGCTTAATCGCTACTTTGCTAAAAAACGCAGCTTCAAGCTGCGTTTTTTTATGGTTGTGTTTAGCAAGCTTTACCTTCGTATTGAATAGATTCAGCAATGTCATTTTTAAGCTGAAAAATAACTTTGCAATTAAAATTAACATCGTAAGAGTTGCTCCCTATTGTCCCCGATTGAATAGGAACTGGATTACCACCCATCTCTACATTACTCACCATAGGAATGGGAATACTTAATGGCCGTAAAATCGTGTAGATGAGTTGATTTGATGTTTTTTGTGGAACATGCGCAATTTGAAAGCCAAGACCGCGTAAGTTTAGTTCTTGTTGAATGGTGGTCGATGATTTGCCCAGAAAGCCTTTTAAATATTCTTGTAAGTCGACAGATTGGCGTGGTTGAGTTGCGCAACCGTTCAAATAAATAGACATCACTGAGAGCAAGGTTATTCGGCATAGGTTCGATATATTCATTTTTCTCTCTATCAAATTATATTTATTGTTAGATAACGGTAGGTTGGATTGCCTAGCTTGTAAAGAAAAAAAGGAAGTTTATGATAAATGGAGGATGAGTTTATCTAGCAATTCATACTCATATCTGAAAGGCTTTATAATTATTTTGCAAAAAACTTAAGGAAAACATGATGAAAAAAATACTTTTAGCACTTTTATGCAGCTTTGGAGTAACAGCGGCATATGCCGATAATTGCGACACTACTCGTAATACCTATGATGATATTTACTGTACAAATAAAATCTATGCGAGTGCTGATGCGGATCTAAATAAAAATTATCAGGCATTAAGAGCAAAATTGAATGCGGCGCAAAGAAATACGCTTAAGAAGTCTCAGCTTGCGTGGATACGTCAACGTGATGCTGAATGTACAGATTCAAATAGAAATAGTGTAGACGTGCAGTGTCGTTTACAGACAACGCAGGAAAGAAACCATTGGCTACAAGAAAGATTGCGTGAATGCCAAACAGTTGGATGTAAGTCTAGTCGATTAAGTGAATAAATAAAGCAATAAAAAAGCCACATCATGAAGTGGCTTTTTTGCATTCACTAATTAGCGAGCACGGTACGTAATACGACCTTTAGTTAAGTCATATGGAGTCATTTCGACTTTTACACTGTCGCCAGTAAGAATACGGATATAGTGTTTACGCATTTTACCAGAAATGTGTGCAATAACTTCGTGACCGTTTTCAAGACGTACACGGAACATCGTATTAGGAAGCGTTTCGGTGACAACGCCTTCGAACTCAATGAGTTCCTCTTTATTGGCCATAGCCTACCTGATGATCAAATTGGAAAGGCGCAAATTATAGTCAATTTATTTAAAAAAAACAAGATAGACATCTTCTTGTTAAAGCATCTGGTTAAACTATGACTAGTAAAAAAAGATGTAATTTTTTTCACAAAACAACTCTAATTCTGTTGTCAGTTTGGTCAATCAACGCTAATCTAAAATCATAGTTATTAGGGACTGTTCATGCATAAAGAGTCAACAGCTCCTAAGTATCAATGAAGTATCTACATGGAAGGGCACTGCGTGGGTCAGCTAACAGATGCATCAGTTGTATTACGTTTTGGCTATCAAGCAATTCGTCGTGCAGGATTGCCAACAGAAGAAATATTAACTAAAGCGGGAGTCGCTTTAAATCAGGTCGATACAAATGCACGTACTCCGTTAAGTGCACAGTATGCCTTTTGGACTGCAGCTCAGGAAGTCAGTAAAGATCCAGACATCGGTTTGCATTTAGGTGAGCATTTGCCTTTGTACCGTGGTCAGGTGATTGAACATTTATTTATTAGTAGTGAAACCTTTGGTGAAGGCCTTAAAAGAGCTTTAGCGTATCAACGTCTAATTAGTGATGCATTTGATGCAAAGCTGGTTGTCGAAGATGGGCGTTGCTATTTAACCAATGGTGAGCAAGTGGGGGCTGATAACCTTGTGAATCGTCATTTTTCAGAATGTGCGATTTCTGGTGTGCTTCGATTCTTCAAATTTATTACCGAAGGTCAGTTTCATCCTATCTTCATCGATTTTAACTTTAGTGAAGGTGCTTCGGAAGATGAATATTTCCGAGTTTATGGCTGTCCGGTAAGTTTAGGGCAAAAAGAAACAAGGCTATATTTTGACCCTGCTATTTTAGACTTCCAGCTTTGGCAGGCGGAACCTGAACTATTGCAACTCCATGAACAGCTCGCAATTGAAAAGCTACAAGAATTGGCACGTTATGATTTGGTCGGTGAGGTTCGTCGAGCGATTGGTTCAACACTAGAAAGTGGAGAAACCACGCTAGAAACTGTAGCAGCACAATTAAATATTACGCCACGTCGTTTACGCACTCAGTTGAGTGAAGCGAATACCAGTTTCCAACAAATACTTTCTGACTACCGTTGTCGTTTAGCTAAAAAACTTTTGGCAAATACCAGTGAGAGTGTGGAGCGTATTGTGTATTTAACGGGTTTCTCCGAACCAAGTACGTTCTATCGTGCGTTTAAACGTTGGACCAATGAAACACCAGTTGAGTACCGTAAGCGTAAACAGCACCGCTAATAAAAATGGGTTAAGCCTACTCAGGTAGGTTTAACCAATGTGGCCCAAGTGGTGGTTGTGGTAAGTCAAACTGCTCGGGATAGTAACATTGAATAAAGTAGAGACCGTCAGGTGGAGCAGTGACTCCTGCCGCTTTACGATCTTGTGCTGCAAACATTGTATCGATATGGTCTATTTCATACATACCTTGACCAATTTCGAGTAAGCATCCAACAATATTACGCACCATATGGTGTAAAAAACCATCTGCTTGAATATCTAACACTAAATAGCGGCCATGTTCAAATAGACGACAATGCGTTACATGTCGAACAGGTTTATTGGACTGGCATGCTGCTGCGCGAAAGGTTTCAAAGTTATGTGTACCTTCAAATTTACTAGCAGCTTTAATCATCTTTTGCACATCTAGCTGTTGGTAAATGTGCGTGACCTGTTTATGTAAGAGGGCTGGTCGACAAGGAGCGTTATAAATAACATAGCGGTAACGTCGAGCCGTTGCTTTAAAGCGTGCATGAAAATTTTCATCCATCAATTTTATCCACTGAATGGAAATATCTTTAGCTAACTGGCTATTTGCTCCTCTCAACCATCCCATTTCTGGACGAATGGCGTTCGTATCGAAGTGTGCCACCATATTCGTTGCATGTACTCCCGCATCTGTTCGGCCCGCACCGTGAAGTGCAATAGGTTCATCTGCGATTTTGCTGAGTACACGCTCAATAGTTTCCTGAACGCTGGCAACGCCTGGCTGTTGTGTTTGCCATCCTCGATATTGAACTCCGCTAAACTCAATACCGACCGCATAACGTTGCATAGCTTTACCTCTATTTAATGCAAATTTTCATTCCAATGGCTGAGCCATTGTTCTGGGGTTGGGTATTTTAAATAGATTTGAAGTGCTTTTGCATAAAGATCTGCATGACTATGTGCATCATTAATGACAATTTTTGCAGTTTTGGCCCACGCACTAATTGCATAACGTTGGTCAATGCCACCAAATGTCACTTGTGTTGCCAAGATTGGTACACATCCATGAGCATAGAGTTCATCTAAGGTTGCCAATAGTTCAGGGTTAACTGCGATATTGCCTGTACCAAAGCCTTGTAACACTAAAAAGTGCGGTGGAGCAGGAAGTAAGTGACGTAACTGTTGTACCAAGTGCTGTGTTGAAATCGGTTGCATCATCCAGTTTAAAATCTGAAATGAAGCAGCTCGTTCAATTTGAGCATCTTGTACGATCAATTCATTTTGTTGAGGCGTAAATTCAACTTCACTACTTAAACCTGAAAATGCATCGAGTTCAGTTGTATGAGTTTTTAATGCAGTTTGTGCATGGAATACTTGATGATGGAATGCAAGATAAGCACCTACAGGTAAGCTAATCACTTGTTCTAATGCAAGATATAAGTTCTCAATTGCATCAGTGAATTCACGAGTATTATCACCTTGAACATTGAGTAACGGGTATTGGCTACCAGTAATCACAATATGACAGCTTTGGCCTAAAAAGCGAGCTAGGGTCGCAGCCGCATAACTGAGTGTGTCTGTACCGTGAATAACAACGAAATGCTGATAGCCTTCAAGTTGTAGTTGTTGTATGCGTTGAATTAGGCGTAACCAATCAGGTGCCGTACATGCACTGCTATCGACAATATTGGGTGCTGCAAAGCAGTCAACTGTTAAGTGTGGAGGTATCACTTTCTCAAGTTGAGGTAAGAATTGGTCATAAGGCATAGGTGCTAACGGCTCACCGACGCAGCCAAAAGTACCACCCATGTAAAATAAGGCTATTTTTTTCATATTTTTGCAGGCATAAAAAAGCAGTCATCTCTGACTGCTTATGGTAAATCGAACAGTTCTAAGAAGCTATGCGATTAAGTAGGTTTTTCGCATGTTGTTGTTGTTCTGTGTTGAATTTTTGCTCATTAGCCTGTAGTAAATTGCGCGCTGCTTGGTTCTCACCAAACTTGATATATTGCTCAGCCAGTTTTAAGTCGAGCTCACTTTCATTTACTTGTTTTAATTCTGGAAATACCTCTAGTAGTGGATCCTCTATTTGAGTTTGAGTAGCCTCTTTAGTTACTACATCTAGATGGTTTTGAGTTTCAATTTCTGGTGCTGTAACTAGTGCAGGTTCATCTAGCGAAAACTCAAGAGGTGCGATAGAAGTCGCTTCTAATGGTGCTTGTTCTATGAGTGTAAGTTCATCTAATGATGGAACTTGTTCATCAGATTTCTTTTCTGAAATTGAAGGATTTAAGTCAAGGTTAAAATCTAATGCATTGACGCTATTTTCTTGATTTGCTTTTACTTCTACTGCTTGAGTTTTTTCTTCATTTTCATGCAGAGGTGCCAAGTCAAAAGAAAACTCTAAATCAGCTAGTTCATTTGTTTCTTGAGATGACGAAACTTCTGGTATTTGCTGAGATGTTGATTGTTCTGGTTCCTGTACAGGTTGGCTGCTATTTTCTGTGGTCGCAGTTTTTTCGAATGAAAAGTTAAACTCTAAAGGTTCAACTTCAACAGCAGGTTCTTGTTTTACAGGTGTATAGTCTTTCTGCAAGTCATCAAAAGAAGCTTCAGAAGAACTTGTTGTTAACTGGTCAAACTGAGCTGTTGTATCAGGTGTATTTTTTGGCTCTTCATACGTTTGAGCCTGAGGAAAATCAATAGCATCAGGTTGTCTTGAAGACTCATATTCTTTTTGTCTTGCTTCTGCTTTAATTGCGATTTCATTTAATGCCAAGCTGCGAATATGGCTAATAAGTTGTTGAATCGCGAATTCATCTTTTTGAGCAATATGAACTTCAAGAAGTAATAAATACAATTCGTGCTGGGTATTGTCTTTTTTTAGTGCCTGATTGACTTGAGCTTCAGCCGCTGAAAACTGTTTTTCTTGAATGAGCTGTTGAATATTTTGACGAACAGCCTCAGGAACAGGACTACTTTGTGGAAGAGCAGGAGTGATTTCTTCAACTACATTGGCTTTACTTTTTTCACGCGAGCTTTTACTCGATTTGGCACCTGCTTTTTTGCCCGATTTTTTACTTATACTTTTTGGGGAGGTGGTCTCTTGTTTTTGGCCATTCTCGCGCTTTTTTAAAACAACGGCGACCACGAGTAATATGATAAACGGAATCACATATAACATTACTTTCCCCTTAAAAAATAAAATTTTGCAATATAAAGCGAGCTAACTCTGGTTTTAACTTAGTGTTTTTGCTTGTGAGTTTGTTGCTGTGCTTTTAATTGCTGCTGTAACTCTGCCAAACGCGCATTCAGAAGTTGAATACGTTGGTCTTTTAAACTTAAAGTTTGATTTAGTTTGGTTACATTCCTTTGTAATGTAACGGTTTTTTCTCGAGTTGTCATAACTTTTACTGCTAACTCAGTATTGTTTTGACCTTGTTGTGTGCTCTTTTTTGCACTTCCATGATTAGAATTTGGGCTGTTCTCTGCCACAATGCTCATTTCAGCTTGTTGCAAACGATATTTAGCTCGGCCAGAAGTAGGTTTTGCTAAGTTAGCTTCAGTTGATTTAGGTTTTGTATGAGGCGCTTTGGCTGTATTTGCTGCTGTTAAATTTAGTGAAATTCCCTGACGTAAACGGTTTACATCGCCTTGGATAAAAGCATGTCGATTTTGAGCTTGGATATCTCGCATGACTTTAGCCACAGGTTGTTTAGTTTGTGCTGCAATACGATTGGCAATAGACCATAAAGACTCATTACGTTGTACAACATATTTACCGGTAGGTGCTGGACCTTTATAGGTGCTTATTTTTTGCTTTGTTTGTGTATTTTTACTTAATAGATTTTTTTGTTGAGCAGGTTTAGATCGAGCTATTTTTTTGACTGTAGTGGCTTGATTGTCATTGTTCGTTTTGAGAGGAGCAACTGGTTGTTTGTCTACAGCAGATGGTTCTGTACTCATTGCTGCTATTGTTTGCTGTGGTGCTTGAGCTGAAGATTGGTCTGTAACAGAAGCCATAGGAGCAGAGCTATTTAAAGTTGGAGCAGCTCCAGTGCTAATACTTAGATTACGTTCATTAGCTGGAGTTTCTGCTACGGTTGTTGCTGTCTCAGCAGGTGTGTATCGAGTACTTTCCGGTAAGTTTAACGCGATGTCTTTTTCATTTACGATAAATTGCGGTGAAAGTGGACTTTCATTAGCAGCAACCTTTTTTATAGGCGATGGCTTTAAAACGGTTTTAATATGTTGAAGACGAGTTGCATTACCTTCACTGACTTTTACGACAATATTTAGTTCGGGATCAATAATAGGGCGGGATGAGGTAATCACAATAACGCCAGAACCTTGGCCATTTTGGCGTGTATAAAAGTTCAGATTACCAGGAGGTTGGTGAGTGACTCCCAAACTATTAAGATCTTCTTGAGTGGCTAAACTGACTTGTAATGGGGTATTTGGATCCGCTTGCTGAAAATTCATTTCTGCATAAAGTAATTCCCCAGGTGCAGATTGAATTTGAATAGGATCTAATGTAATCGCATAAACACAAGGCGAAGACATAATGGTGAAAATGGCAATTTTTAATTTGTTATATGCAGTCATCTCAATCCATGACCTGATCAGTCGTAAAGTCGTTCAAAATTATACAATAATGAAATGTAAATAAATTGTTAATTTTTCACAAACCAGTTACGGAAAAGCCGATCAAATGTGATCGGCTTTTTATTTTGACTGAATAATTCAGGTCAAATTATGAGCTTTTGTATTCTACTAAAATACGTAACATACGACGTAAAGGTTCAGCAGCACCCCAAAGTAGCTGATCGCCTACTGTGAATGCACCGAGATACTCTTTACCCATATTGAGTTTGCGTAAACGGCCTACAGGTACAGTTAAGGTACCAGTCACAGCTACAGGTGTAAGATCAGTCATTGATGCTTCACGTGTATTTGGTACAACTTTAGCCCACTGGTTTGAGTTACGAATCATATCTTCGATCTCATCAAGCGGAACATCTTTTTTCAGTTTGATGGTTAATGCTTGAGAGTGGCAACGCATTGCACCGATACGCACACAGTGACCATCAATAGGAACAATTTGAGAGTTACCTAAAATCTTGTTGGTTTCAACTTGACCTTTCCACTCTTCTTTAGATTGACCGCTTTCAAGCTGTTTATCAATGTAAGGAATCAATGAACCAGCAAGTGGCACACCAAAGTTCGCAGAAGGGAAGCCTTCACCACGTTGTAACTCAGCAACTTGACGGTCAATATCAAGAATTGCAGATTTAGGATCATCTAACAAAGTCTTGGTATTGTTGTACAAATAACCCATACCTGTTAACAACTCACGCATGTTTTGTGCGCCAGCACCTGATGCTGCTTGATAAGTCATAGCAGTCATCCACTCAACCAAATTATTTTGGAAAAGTGCGCCTACGCCCATCAACATAAGTGATACTGTACAGTTACCACCAACGAAAGTTTTAGTACCTTTCGCTAAACCGTCTTTAATTACGTTAAGGTTAACTGGATCAAGAACGATGATTGCATCATCAGACATACGTAAAGTAGATGCAGCATCAATCCAGTAGCCATCCCAACCAGTTGCTTTTAACTGTGGGAAAACTTCAGACGTGTAGTCACCACCTTGGCAGGTAATAATGACATCCATTTGCTTCAGACTGGTAATGTCTGTAGCTTCCATAAGTGCTGGGGCAGTCTTACCACCAAATGAAGGAGCTTCACCACCTGCATTACTGGTAGAGAAGTAGAATGGCTCAATATGAGCAAAATCATTCTCTTCAACCATACGTTGCATAAGGACGGAACCGACCATCCCGCGCCAACCGACCAGACCTACTTTCATGTCATTTTGCCTCGGTGCGTTAAAATTGTTAGGGGGAGTTGAGTGTATCAAAAGTGCTCACAACTGCAAGCGTTACAGAATCAAAACAGCAATTTTATTGAGTAGAATATCTTGTTTATGTTACATACAAAATTGATAAAGATGACAAAAACATTAAAAAACAAATCATCTTAAAAGAGTAATTTCAATGATTTATATCGAAGTTGTGTCTGTGGTGGTGATTTGGTTGACTTTCTGGTCACTTATCCCTCGTGATGAGTGGTGGTTTAGAGGGGCTGATTTTCCACGTTTACAAATTCTGTTTGTGGGCTTTATTGCTTTAATTGGCATGTTGTTTTGGCCGTCTGAATGGAACATATGGCGTGAGCTTTTACTTGCAGTACTCATTGCAGCAATTGCTTATCAACTTAAAATGGTTTTGCCTTATACCTTGTTTTGGAAAAAACAGGTTAAAAAGGTAAAGCAACATCAAGTAGATCCTAAAAAGCAGATTTCACTAATTGTTTCTAATGTGCTTACACCCAATGATAAATATCATTTATTACTTGAGCATGTACGGACATTAAAACCTGATTTATTGTTGACGTTAGAAAGTGACAAGACATGGGAAAATGCTCTAAAAGAAATTGAAGAGGAGTACCCTTACCGTGTGCCTGTACCATTAGATAATTTGTATGGCATGCATTTATATAGTCGACTACCGCTTAGAAATACTGAGGTCAAGTTCATTTTAAGTAATGAAATTCCTTCTATTCATACCACTGTAATCTTACGTTCTGGGATGCCTGTTCAGCTCTACTGTTTACATCCTAAGCCGCCTAGTCCAACTGAAGCAAAAGATTCAACACTACGAGATGCAGAGCTTTTAATTGTTGGAGATCAAATTAAAGATCTGGATGAGAGTTGTATCGTGATGGGAGATCTAAATGATGTCGCATGGTCACGCACAACACGTTTATTTCAGCGTATTAGTGGATTACTCGACCCGCGAGTTGGCCGACACTTTATTAATACTTTTCATGCAGATTACTCTTTATTGCGTTGGTCACTTGATCATATCTTTCATAGTACAGATTTTGGTTTAGTAAAAATGCAGCGTTTATCTCATATTGGATCAGATCATTTTCCTGTCTACGTTGTTTTACAAACAGGTCGAATATTTGAAGAGATTCAAGAAGAAGTTGAAGAAACTCAAGATGATGAAGAAGAAGCTCAAGCTGCAATACAAGAAGGTATTGCTAAAGCTGAAAAAGAAGAAAAAATAGTGACTGATGAAATTGCAGAGCCTTATAAAGAGAAAAGTATATAAAAGCAGGTTGTAAGCAATATCGTACAAAGATTTGAGTCTAGGTCCAATAGGCAGGGGGAACTAAAACCCGTATTCTACATTCATCGGCACACGGAAGCGGGAATGGATAATCCCAAGTAAGGATGCACTAAGCTGATATGGAACGACATCATGGATAAGATGTTAGAATGGAAGCAATAAAAAGAATTATATACCCTGAAAGCACAACCTCATTTACCCGAGTTTTGCAGGACGCAGAACTCGGGTTGATATTTTATATAAATACCATTTAATTATTTGTAAATTAAAGAAATATTTTTAAGATTATCTTAATTTTAAAATCTATTTAATTATAGGTAGTTGTCCATAAGTTTTTTATATATCCGAGCCTTTTTCGATGAAAATAGATACAAAAATTTTTTTTGATAAGTTTTTGTTTTTATAGATTATTGAAGAATAAATATAGGCTTTGGTCTATTTAGACATAAATTGGACTTGTTTAATTGGCAAATCTCAATAGAATGTGCCGATCGTTGACATGTTGGATCGTCAACAGGCATTGTTGTTTACTTCGCCGGATCGGCGGGTTGTGATTTGCTTGTGCATTTAAATTTCTGTTTGGAAATTAGTGTACATATTGAGGTTTCACTCTAAGATAGTGGTCTTCTCCCTCTCATATTTGATACTTTGCGGTGCATAAGGATTGTCTTATGAAGAATTTTAAATTTAGCCTTGCGTGGCAAATTTTAATTGCTTTAATCCTAGGGATAGTTGTCGGGGCTGTTTTACATAATCAGCCTGAAATCAAAGATAGTATTGTAAATAACGTTCTTACGCCGTTAGGTAAGATCTTTATTAGCCTGATTAAAATGATTGTTATTCCAATCGTTTTCTCTACATTGATTTTAGGTATTGCGGGTGTTGGCAGTACAAAAAGTCTTGGGCGTCTTGGTTTTAAAACCATTCTCTATTTCGAAATTATTACTACTATTGCTATTTTGGTCGGCTTGGTTGCAGCAAATATCTTCCATCCAGGTTCAGGCATTGATATGTCTCAACTGGTTCAAACTGATATTTCTCAATATAAGCATACAACTGAAGAAGTACAGTCACAGTCTCATGGTATTATCCAGACGATATTATCGCTTATCCCAACGAACATTATTAGTTCAATGGCACATGGCGAAATGTTACCAGTGATTTTCTTTGCTGTGCTTTTTGGTATTGGCTTATCTTCATTGCCAGCTACAACAAAAGACCCATTATTAAATGTATTTCATGCTGTATCGGAAACAATGTTCCGTGTGACACACATCATCATGAAATATGCGCCAGTGGGTGTATTTGGTTTAATCGCTGTAACTGTTGCAAACTTTGGTTTTGCTTCACTTATTCCATTAGGTAAATTGGTTGTATTGGTTTACGGTGCAATCTTGTTCTTTGCTTTAGTGGTACTTGGTTTAACTGCAAAAATGTTCAGCATCAATATCTTTACTTTGTTTAAGATTTTGAAAGATGAATTAATCTTGGCATATTCAACTGCTAGTTCTGAAACAGTTTTACCGCGTATTATGCAAAAAATGGAAGCTTATGGTGCGCCAAAAGCGATTTCTAGTTTTGTAATCCCAACTGGTTATTCATTTAACCTTGACGGTTCTACGCTTTATCAAAGTATTGCAGCAATCTTTATTGCACAGCTTTACGGTATTGAAATGTCGATCAGCCAACAAGTTATTTTGGTTGTAACATTAATGATTACTTCGAAAGGTATTGCGGGTGTTCCTGGCGTATCGTTTGTGGTGTTATTAGCGACATTAGGTAGTGTTGGTATTCCTGTGGAAGGCTTAGCGTTTATTGCTGGTGTTGACCGTATTATGGATATGGCACGTACTGCGTTGAACGTTGTTGGTAACGCGCTTGCTGTACTTGTTATTAGTAAGTGGGAAAAACAATATGACTATGAAAAAGCTGCTGCTTATGAAGCAACATTTAAATAAGACTGCTTTCTTTTAGTTAATAAAAAACCCGCGATGATCGCGGGTTTTTTATTACGTTATTTCAATACACTTTGATATAGCTCAAGCGTCTGGTCGCACATATCTTTTAAACTGAACATTGTCACAGGTGCGACTGTTTGCGGTTGTTCAATATGATGCTTTACTGTTTCTACTAAAGCTTTTTCATTTTCTGCTTCAACAAGACCTTGTGGATATACATGAGATAAAATCTCTGCAACACCTCCACGGTTCCAGCCAATAACTGGCGTACCGACTGACAGTGCTTCTAATGCTGTTCTACCGAATGTTTCTGCTTGATTAGATAGAGAGAGTACTATATCGCTAAAAGCGAGCCATTCGCGTATATCTGAGCGATGTCCTACAAAGGTGATCTTATCTGCAAGCCCTTTGCTTTGAATGGTGTTTTGCAACTCACTTAAATAGGCTTGTTTTTTAGCATCGGCACCACCCACAACAACAGCATGTAGTTGCGGATATTGCGACTGAAGCTGTTGCATCAATTCAATTAAGCTTTCATGTCCTTTTAAACGTGTAATACGGCCAGGCAAGCATAGTAAAAATTTATTTTCGAGTTCAGGAAAGTCATTAAAAACTTGATTAAACCACTGTGCTGAGGGTTGGTAGTTATGCGGGAAAGCAGCTGGATCAATCCCTCGATAAATCCGGACAATATCTTGTGGTGGGCAGTTTTTATAATGGTCAGTGATGTATTTAACTACGCTGTCAGAAACGGCAATTACTTTCTCGGCCTGAGTCATAATCGCACTATAACGATTGACTGAGTAGAAACCATGTACTGTGCTGATGAGGTGAGGGCGCTTATGTGTTGGTATTCCTTTTAAGGCAAAATGGGTAAGCCAAGCTGGCACACGTGAGCGTACATGAACAATATCGGGCTGATGCTCTTCAATAAGTCGACGTAAAGGGCGGATTTGCCACAAGCTCGATAAAGATTTTTTATGAATAGGTAGGGTTAAGTGTTTAGAACCTTCAGCTTCAAGTTGAGACACTAATCGTCCGCCGTTTGATACAACTAAAGATTGGTGGCCTTGTGCAACTAGTGCACGTGCAATTTCCAGTGTGCCGCGTTCTACGCCACCGCTATTGAGTTCTGGGAGAAGTTGCATCACTTTCATTGTTTTTGCCTTTAGGTTGTAGCAAAGCGGTGTTTTACCGTTTATTCATTTAATAGGTGGAGTTTACTCCTTACTTTTGTTTTGGCAAAAGTAACAAAACCATTTGTTGGACTAACGACACATCCTGAGCGATTCCCAAAGCACTGTTTTAGGAATCAGCGCAAGGTAGTCCAACGGGCGACATCCTTGTCGCCTTCGCACGATAGTACATGCTGGTGTTTATTTAGATGTTTATTACTACGGTGCGGCCGTTACTGAAGATTATTTAATAGATCTCTTCATATCCCTTAGGACGTGTCTTAAATCGACGATGAAACCACATATATTGAGTTGGTGCGATGCGAAGCTGATTCTCAATAATCTTATTCACGCGGGTTGCATCATCGACTTCATCTTCGCTTGGCATATTGTCGACTGCAGGTTCAATCAAGATATGATATTTAGGGTCATGTACATCGCCATGACGATAAAAATATAAAGGAACAGCAACCGCTTTGGAAATTTTTAATAAACGACGGTGAGCCGTTACTGTCGCAGCTGGCACTCCAAAAAATGGTGCCATAACGCCTTGTTTAAGCCCGAAGTCTTGATCGGGACTATACCAAATGGCATCACCATCTTTAAGGTGACGAATTAAGCCGCGCATATCATCATGATCAATTTGTGCTTTGTAGATTGTGCCGCGGCAGCGATAAATCAGCATATCGAGTAGTGGATTATTTTGAGGACGATAAACAACATCAGGTTCAAAATATTGAGCGCATACATAACCACCGGCATCAAGCAAAGTACTATGAGTTCCCAGTAATAAAACACCTTTGCCCTGAGCTTGAGCATCAGTAATGTGTTCTAAACCTTCAATTGTGACGCGGTTTTTAAACCAGTAAGGCTTATACCATGCGTTTAAGGTCTCAAAAATACCAAGCATCATATCTACAAAAACTTGTTTTGCTTGTTGCTGTACTTTTTCAGGTGACCATTCAGGGAAGCAAACTTCTAAATTACGAATAGTAGTTTTGCGACGAGATTTTAAATATTTCCAAGCAAGGTTTGCTAACCCGTGAGCCAAACGCCATTGGATCGCCCATGGTAAAATAGCCAAAAGCATGAGGAAAGTAATCGCAATCCATACACCCCAATATTTAGGTAATAAAAAGGACCATTGAAACTCACCGGGCGTATAAGGCTGCTTTTGGCTCATAACGATATAAAGAATTTAAAAAGTTAAAACTAGCAAAAGTGTATCACGAACTGAATTTATCGTCGTAATACACAGGAGTAAATTGAAGTTTTAGAGCAGGGGGAGGAAAACAAAGTGGTTATCGGCGGTGTTCTAAAAGAATACGAACAGCGAGTCCAGCTAATACCGTCCCCATAATCCAGCGTTGAATGCTCGCCCAAAGCGGTTTTTGCTGTAGAAAGAGCGCAATACTACCTGCAGAAAATACAATCAATGCATTGACTGAAACACTTACAAAAATTTGTATGGTTCCGAGTTGAATGGACTGCGCTAAAATACTGCCTTGTTGTGGATGTATAAACTGTGGCAATAAAGACAAATACATAATTGCAATTTTAGGATTAAGTAAATTTGTCAAAAAGCCCATTAAAAATAATTTTAATGGTGAGTCAATAGATAAGTCTTTTACACTGAAAATAGGCGCTGCATTTGGACGTAATGCTTTCCATGCAAGCCAGAGTAAATATATGGCACCGGCAATACGAATCGTGTCATAGGCATATGGAACTGCCACAACAAGCGCTGTGATCCCGAAAGAAGCGCAGAGCATATAAAATACAAAACCAACAGCAACCCCACCGAGGGAAATAAAACCTGCTATTTTGCCTTGACTAATGGAGCGAGAGATAAGATAAATCATGTTCGGACCCGGGGTGAGTACCATCGCCAAGCAAATGAGTCCGAATGCCAAAATTTGAGAGAGATCTAGCACGGAATTATCCTTAAATATTATTATACTGATAGGTATATCATAATTATTTTATATACAGCGAAACATTATTCATTGTCTTTTTAAATTAAAAAATAAGAATAATTCAGTATGATATGAATATCCTGATTTCATAGAAATTTATGAGAAATCTCCATATCGATGCCACAAAAGGCATCTTAATTTTTCTGGTTGTATTAGGTCATTACCTTGAAAGGTTAATTGGCTGGAACGAGCCTCTAAATCAAGCGATTTTAGGGAGTATTTACTTTGTTCATATGCCAGCTTTTATTTTTATATCGGGCATGTTTTTTAAAGAAGAGAAAATACTAGAAAAATTAATTTACTTTCTATCTTTATATTTGCCATTTCAGTTTTTATTTCAATTGCTTGATGCCTTTTATAGCGGAAGTTTATGGAATTGGTCGTTTCATTTGTTATGGTTTACTAAGCCTTATTGGGTGCTATGGTATTTATTTAGCATGGTGGCTTGGACGGTTCTCGCTTTTTTCTTAAAAAAGACGGCATATCCAGTTCTGTTTTCAATAGTTTTAGCTTTACTGGTTGGATGCTCACCCATCAATAATTACAGCTATTCGATGGGTCGAATTTTCGTATTTCTACCTTTTTTTATAGCTGGGTCGATTTATGGTAAAACCATTTTTCAGTATATACCGCAGTTGTCTTATGCAAAGTTATTTGCTGTTATCACATTATTAATCATTACTGCTGTAGCGGCTATAAGTCATTATAGTTATTACTGGTTATTTGGTAGTTTATCATATTTTCAACTACATGTAGATCTACGGCAGGGAATGCGGATTCGCAGTGTAATTATGTTGCTATCGGCTATGGGTGTTTTGAGTTTATTTGTACTCACTCAAAATTTTAAACAACCTTGGATTGATTTAGGCCAAAAAACGCTACCAGTTTATATATTGCATGGTTTTGTAATTATTGTTTTGACTCATCAACTAAGTTTTAAATATTCGGTCGAGATCAATATTTTCATTAGTCTTGTTTTGGCTGCCCTCACTTGTATGATTTTGCAGTTACAGCTATTTGAACGTTTAATTGGTTTAATTTCCTTATTTATTTACAGACCTTTTATAAAACTATTAGAATTTTTAAAACCAAAAAAGGGCTTTAATTAAAGCCCTTTTTTATTGATTAACTGCCTTTACTCATTTGCTCAAGTTCATCCCAACGCTCTAATTTTTCAAGCAATAATTCTTCAATTTCTGCTAGGCGTTGACTTGCTTGAGTCGCAGCATCTGCATCAGACACAAACCATGAACCATCTGCAAGTTTGTCAGAAAGCTCGGCTTGTTCAACTTCCAGCTTTTCAATTTCAGCAGGAAGTTGCTCAAGTTCACGTTGGTCTTTATAGCTCAATTTCACCTTTTTTACGCTACTTTGAGCAGCAGCTTTTTCAGCTTCAGCTTTTGCCTGAGCTTTCTTAACATCAGACTTCTGGTCTACCACTTTTTCATCTGGGCGTTGTAGTAAGTAGTCTTGGTAACCACCAATGTACTCTGCAATACCACCTTTACCATCAAAGACCCAAGTAGAAGTGACAACATTGTCCATAAATGCACGGTCATGCGAAATAAGTAATAAAGTGCCTTTATATTCAGAAAGCATCTCTTCAAGTAGCTCAAGAGTCACCATATCCAAGTCATTGGTTGGTTCGTCCATCACAATCAGGTTCGATGGTTTAAGCAATAATTTAGCAAGCAAAATACGGTTACGCTCACCACCCGAAAGGGCTTTTACTGGTGTACGTGCGCGTTCAGGTGAGAACAAGAAATCTTGTAAATAACTGTAGATATGACGACGGTTACCATTTACATCCACAAAGTCAGAGCCTTCTGAAACGTTTGCCATGACTGTTTTTTCAAGGTCTAAGGCATTACGTAATTGATCAAAATAAGCAACTTCTAATTGAGTACCTGTCTTAACAGAACCGCCATGTTCGATTTCACCTAGAATGGCTTTAATTAAAGTCGTTTTACCGACACCGTTATCACCGACTAAGCCAATACGATCACCACGCATGACAAGTGTAGAGAAGTCTTTGATGAGTGGTTTGCCATCATAAGATACGCTCAAGTGCTCAATATCAAATACTAATTTACCAGAGCGATTTGCTTCTTGAGTCGCCATGCTCACTTTGCCTTGTTGTGAACGGCGTGCTTTCGATTCTTCGCGTAAAGCTTTTAATGCACGAACACGGCCTTCGTTACGTGTACGACGTGCTTTAATGCCTTGACGAATCCAAGCCTCTTCTTCAGCTAATTTTTTATCAAATAAAGCATTTTGTTTCTCTTCGGCTTCCATTTGCTGAGCTTTAAGCTCCAAATAGCGTGAATAGTTACCTTCGTAGCCACGTAAGATGCCGCGGTCAAGTTCAACAATTCGAGTCGCAATGCTATCTACAAAAGAGCGGTCATGCGAAATAAATAGAAGTGTTAAATTATTTTGATCGAGTAGGAATTTTTCTAGCCACTCAATACTTTCAACATCTAAATGGTTGGTTGGTTCGTCTAGAAGCAATACGTCTGGCTGCGTTAAAAGAGCACGAGCGAGTAAAACACGACGTTTACGTCCACCAGATAAGTCTGCCAAATCTGCATTTGGGTCGAGACCCATTTTACTTAATAGAGCATTCACCTTATTTTCAAGTGCCCAACCGTCTAGTTGGTCTAGCTTGTGCTGAAGGTTACCCATACGGTCGCAAGCTTCCATATCGCCAAGCATACAAGCATCGGTTGCTTGGTGATACGCTTTGAGTACTTCAGCCGCTTCTCCTGCGCCGTCTGCTACAATATCAGCAACCTTACCTGAATCCATTGGAACGTCTTGGGCTAACATGGAAACCGTTAAACCATTTTGGATAGAAACTTCACCAGAATCCGGTAATAAGCTTCCCTCGATGAGTTTAAGTAAAGTAGACTTACCTTCACCATTACGCCCAATTAAACAGACTCGTTCGCCACGTTCTAGATTAAAGTTCGCGCCATCGAGCAGGGCAGGTCCGCCAAAAGCAAGTTGGACATCCCTTAGGGTAATATAGGCCATAATGTTTTCCAGAATCTCAAATGAGGATTTAAATGACTAAACCACCATATCATGATGATCAAGCGTCATTTTCCGCACCCATTGAAGATTTGCAAGTGCGAATTACATTTTTGGATGATTTAGTTGAACAATTAAATCAACAACTCGCTATTCAAACTCAGGAAATAGCTGATTTGAAAAAACAAATGCAATTACTTTATCAACGTGTGGAATCTTCAGATTTATCAGAAGGCATTGCACCTTTTGACCCTTTAACGAATAAACCTCCTCACTATTAATAAAAAGGCAAGTTCAATACTTGCCTTTTTATTAGGAGGTATTTTGAATTTTACTTAAAAACCTTGTAAAACAATCTTCCCTTTTGTTGTTCCACTTTCAATTTGCTGATGAACCCGTTTTAAGTTTTCAGCATTAATTGGACTTAAAACTTCAGTCACGGTTGTTTTAATTTTCCCTTCATCAACCAGCTTGCTGACTTCATTTAATAGATCACTTTGTTTTTGCATATCTTCAGTCTGAAACATTGAACGTGTAAACATAAATTCCCAATGTACAGATACAGACTTTGATTTAAACGGTTTAATATCTAACTGTTCAGGGTCATCAATTAAGCCAAAATGCCCTTGTGGTGCAATCAACTCTACAATATCTGATAAATGTTGATCCGTTTGAGTGGTCGAGAACACATATGAAGGTGCATTTAAGCCTAATTGCTTGATTTGTGGGGCTAAAGGCTCGCGATGATCTAATACATAGTCGGCACCTAGTTGTTCTACCCATTCTTTTGTTTCGGGACGTGAAGCTGTAGTAATAATTGTTAGATTAGTTAATTGCTTAAGAAGCTGAATGGTAATTGAACCTACACCGCCAGCTCCACCAATCACTAAAATAGTTGTATTAGCAGGTGCAGTCTTTGGAACTTGCAGACGATCAAATAGCATTTCCCAAGCTGTGATTGCAGTTAAAGGGAGAGCAGCTGCCTCTGTTGCTCCTAAAATTTTTGGTTTATGACCAACAATACGTTCATCAACCAATTGCAATTCACTATTACTGCCTTGGCGATTTAAAGCACCTGCATACCAAACAACATCGCCTACTCTGAATTGAGTGACTTTATCGCCAATCGCTTCTACCGTGCCTACAGCATCCCAGCCAAGCACTTTCCAGCCGGATTCCGCACTTATATTTTTACGTATTTTGGTATCGACTGGATTTACTGAAATAGCTTGCACGCGAACTAGTAAATCGTGCCCCTTCGCAACAGGTGTATCGAGTTCAATATCAACGAGTGATTCTGGCGATGTAATGGGACCTGCTTTTTGATATGCGACAGCTTTCATAATTGTGATTCCTCTTGTTGAGAGTTTGATCATAACGTAAGCTTTAAAATAGTGACTACAGACAAATAACGCTCATAGTGTCAAAAAGGATACTGTAAAATGGCAAAAGCTCGACATTCAAGTTTTGACTGCTCACCGGGTTGTTCAGTTGAAGCCGCGATCAGTTTGATTGATGGCAAATGGAAATGCGTCATTCTTTGGCATTTATTAAATGAAGGAACTTTACGATTTAATGAAATCCGTAAACGAGTTCCAAGCATTACGCAAAGAATGCTCACCAATCAGCTTCGTGAGTTAGAACAAGATGGCATTATTCATCGGGAGGTTTATCCTCAAGTTCCTCCTAAAGTGGAATATAGCCTGACTGATTTAGGACGTGGGCTTGAGCAGATACTTCTTGCTCTAAAAACGTGGGGAGATGCGCATCTGGATCAGTTTGGTAAGTTAGCTACTCTTGAAACTGAAAAGAGCGCCTAAATATTGTGCCTAGATTGCTAAGAATATCTATGAGGAAATGTTGTAGTTTTTAACCTCGTCGGTTAATTGGACATTATTTTTATGATGTAACTTGCGTTTTCTGGTCAGCTTATGCAACTCTAATAAAAGAGATTAATAGGTTTTGCTATGGACAATATCGGAATTTGGGTTACCGTTATCATTGTTCTTTTTGTGCTGGGCTCCATTTTTGGTTTAAGAGTGAGTCCGCGTGAAAAGGCACTCGGTATTATGCGAGACAAAGCCCGTAAAATGGGACTACATCCACGCATAATTGCCGCACCTGAATGGACACATGTCCCGATGGCAACTGAAAAGCGTGCCAGCATGGTTGCTTATTATAGTGTATTGATCCCCGATGCTCGTTTAACGCTCATGCGTGCTCGTGTTATAGACGGAAAATTAAAAGTAGTGCAGGGTGATGAGAAATTTAATGATTCTCCCATTGCATTAAAAGGGATTTATGCTATTGATATGCAGGCAAACTGTGTAGGCCTTTATTGGGATGAGGAATCGGACCTAAAAGCCACGCAATTAGATGAGATGAAGGCTTATCTGTTGGCCTTGGCTGAAGCCTGATTTTTAAATTTATTGGTATAGGAATAACATTTTATATGGCGAATACCTCGCGCTCTGCATCTCAAAGCACAGCATCTACTGCCTCTGCTGCACATAAACGTGCCTTAGTGATTGTGGAGTCGCCTGCCAAAGCGAAAACCATCAACAAATATTTAGGTTCGCAGTACATTGTTAAGTCTTCTGTAGGTCACGTACGTGACTTGCCAACAGGCGGCAGCAAATCAACAGAGAAAAAGCCGGCTGCCCGGACAAAACTCACTGAAGCTGAAAAAGAACAAAAAGCCCAATCTGCGCTGATTAATCGTATGGGTGTCGATCCGGAACATGACTGGAAAGCACACTACGAGGTTCTACCTGGCAAAGAAAATGTTGTTGCTGAACTCAAGAAACTTGCCAAAGATGCAGATGCAATCTATCTCGCAACGGACTTGGATAGAGAAGGGGAAGCAATCGCTTGGCACTTACGCGAAGTGATTGGTGGTGACGATAGCCGTTATCATCGTGTGGTATTTAACGAAATTACTAAAAATGCCATTCAAGAAGCATTTAAACAGCCAACTCGCCTAGACTTAAACCGTGTTAATGCACAGCAAGCGCGTCGTTTCTTGGACCGTGTAGTAGGCTTCATGGTTTCGCCATTACTATGGGAAAAGATTGCCCGTGGTTTGTCAGCAGGTCGTGTACAGTCTGTAGCGGTAAAGCTTGTTGTTGAACGTGAACGTGAAATTCGTGCTTTTATTCCAGAAGAATATTGGCAAGTGTTTGCAGACACTAAGGCTAAAAAAGATGATATTCGTCTTGAGGCTGTGAAACAGGCTGGTAAGACACTTAAATTAAAGAACAAAGCTGAAACAGATGCTCTGTTGGATGTATTAAAGGGCGCTGAATATAAAGTTGCACAGCGTGAAGATAAGCCGACTAAGGTGAATCCGAGTGCACCATATATCACGTCGACTTTGCAACAGGCTGCAAGTACACGTTTAGGTTTCTCTGTAAAGAAAACCATGATGTTAGCGCAGCGTTTGTATGAAGCTGGTTTTATTACCTATATGCGTACGGACTCAACATTCTTGAGTGATGACGCTGTAAGTATGGTCCGTGCTCATATTGAAAGCCAGTTTGGTGAGAAATATTTACCAGCAAAGCCAAACCGCTATGGTAACAAAGCGGGTGCTCAAGAAGCCCATGAAGCAATTCGTCCGTCAAATGTTACACTTACAGGTGATCAACTTGCAGGTGTAGAGCGTGATGCGCAGCGTTTATATGATTTAATTTGGCGTCAATTTGTTGCTTGCCAAATGACTCCGGCAGAATATTTATCTTCAACTTTAACCGTTGAAGCTGGCAATGTGGAGTTAAAGGCAAAAGGCCGTACGCTTGTATTTGATGGCTTCACTAAAGTTCGTGGTGCTAACAAATCTGATGACGATATCATTTTACCTGCAATTAAAGTGGGTGAAATTTTAAAATTAGAAAAGCTAGATCCAAGTCAGCACTTTACTAAACCACCAGCTCGTTTTACTGAAGCATCTTTAGTAAAAGAACTTGAAAAACGTGGTATTGGTCGTCCGTCAACTTATGCTGCCATTATTTCTACAATTCAAGAACGTGGCTACGTTAAGTTAGAAAATCGCCGTCTCTTTGCCGAGAAAATGGGTGAGATCGTAACAGATCGTCTTGATGAAAGTTTTAATAACCTGATGAATTATGCTTTTACCGCAGATTTAGAAGGTCAGTTGGACCGTGTGGCAACGGGTGAGCGTAATTGGAAAGAATTACTCGATACATTCTACGGTGATTTTAAAAAGCGTCTGACCAATGCTCAAGGTGAGCAGGGAATGCGCCGTAATCAACCAGTTGAAGTACCAGCAGTACATTGTCCTGAATGTTCACGACCAATGCAGATTCGTACGGGTACTACAGGCGTATTCTTAGGTTGTTCAGGTTATAACTTGCCGCCTAAAGAACGCTGTAAAGGAACTTTGAACTTAACACCAGTTGAGTCATTAGCAGCGTTATCTGATGATGACAGTGCTGAAACCGCAGACTTGATGTCTAAACATCGTTGTCCGAAATGTGGTACAGCAATGGACAGTTATGTCATTGATGGTGGCCGTAAGTTACATGTTTGTGGTAACAACCCAGACTGTGATGGTTATGAGCTTGAAGAAGGTGAGTTCAAGATCAAAGGTTATGATGGCCCAACCATTCCATGTGATAAATGTGATGGTGAAATGCAGCTTAAAACTGGCCGTTTTGGTCCGTATTTCGCTTGTACAAGCTGTGATAATACCCGTAAAGTCTTGAAAAATGGACAACCTGCACCACCACGCGTAGAACCAATTAAGATGGAACATTTGCGCTCGACCAAACATGATGACTATTTTGTGTTACGTGATGGTGCGGCTGGTCTGTTCTTGGCTGCAAGTAAGTTCCCGAAAATTCGTGAAACACGTGCACCAAAAGTTGCTGAGCTTCGTAGTGTTGCTGACCAACTTGATCCAAAATACCAGTTTATTTTACAAGCTCCGGATGTAGACCCTGAAGGTAACCCAACGATTGTGAAGTTTAGTCGTAAGAACCAATCACAGTATGTGGGATCTGAAACACCAGAAGGTAAACAAACTAAATGGAGCCTGATTTACCAAGACGGTAAATGGATTGAAGGCTAAATAAGACAAATGAAAAATGCTAGCTCAGCTAGCATTTTTTATATCTAGAACAAGAAAAGAAAATTTAATTTTTATGGGGAACAAGAATGTGGAAAAACATTCGGATTTTGTGTCTATTGATTGTTTTATTAATCGTTGCAGTTCAAGCGTGGCGTGACCAAAACCAAGACTGGAATCAGCCTATTGTTGTGGTATTGCACCCAATAAATGCGGATGGTTTACAAACCACGCAAGCTTATATTCATCAGCTACAAAACGCTGACTTCCAAACGCTTAAAAGCTATCTAAGTGAATGGTCACAGCATTATCGTGGGCAATCTAGTAACTTTGAACTTCGTTTAGGGCAGCAACTACAGCAGAGGCCGCCTGTAGTTCCTCAAAATGCCAATATCCTGAATGTCATTTGGTGGAGCTTAAAGTTTCGTTTTTATGCATGGCGACAACAACAGCCTGAAGATAGTGGTGCATCACTCAAACTTTATTTAAATTATTATGATCCAAGTTATCAAAAAGTTTTGGTGCATTCGACTGCTTTAGAAAAAGGCCGTATTGGTAGCGTTAATTTGTTTGCTACACGAGAGCAAGCCCCACAAAATCAGGTTGTTATCGTTCACGAGCTATTACACGGCTTTGGCGCAAAAGATAAATATGATTTAAAAACAGGTCAGCCGATTTATCCATTAGGCTACGCACAACCTGAAAAGGTCCCTCTTTATCCACAAACACGAGCAGAAATCATGGGTGGTCGAACACCATTATCTGAACAGACCAATAAAATGCCAAGTGATTTACAAGAAACTGTAATTGGTTTACCGACTGCTCAAGAAATTGGATGGTTGAAATAAAATTGTGGATAAATACTGTTTTATCCCCATCAATTGTTAATAAACGATGCAGATCTTATACAGACAATAAATGTGAAGTGCATCACTATAATGACATTATATAAACTTTCTAATACCTGATAATAAGAGTAGCCATGATGAAAACTGTAGGTAATGATTTAGTTCGTAATCAGCTGCATGCTGATCGTAAATGGTATCTAATATTAGGCTTTGTGCTCATTATTTTCGGTTTGGTGTTATTTAGCTCACTGCCATTTGCAACGTTTTCGGTTGTTTTCCTATTTGGTATTTTAATGATGATAGGTGGTGTGCTGCACTTGATTGCTGCCATAAGTGTATTTAAGGGCGGTAGCCGATGGCTGTGGGCACTTTTTGGTGTGCTGTATTTAATGGCGGGCTATTACGCATTTTCTACGCCTGTGACTACGGCTGTGGTTTTAACTAGCTTATTATCAATTGCCCTGATTATTGCCGGGGTAATTCGTACTATAAATGCATTTTTATTGAGACCCATCGCTGGATGGGGCTGGACCTTATTTTCCGGGTTACTAACACTCGCTACCGGTATTTTAATTTTAGTTTCTAAAGACTCACCCTTTTGGGTGTTGGGAATGTTTTTAGCAGTAGATATTTTATTTCAGGGAATCAACTTTTTAGGACTTGCTTCTGCAATTAAACATTTACCTTCTAGCTCAAAAACGGTTTCTTAATATAAATAACGAACAAAAGGACACCTAGGGTGTCCTTTTTTGTTTTTAGTGAGTGAAGGTCCATCTCATGGCATGGGTCTGTTAAACTAAGCCTTGGTGTTTTAGCGATATGTGTTATGAGTCTTGCAAAGTTAATTAATGAATTAAATGCTCAGCAAAAAAAAGCAGCAACTACTACAGCACAAAACTGTTTGGTTTTGGCTGGAGCGGGCTGTGGCAAGACTAAAACCATTGTTGCTCGCGCAGCTTATTTAATTGATCAGGGTTTGTCAGCCAATCAAATTCAGATTTTAACGTTCACGCGCCGTGCTGCGAGTGAAATTGTTGCAAGGGTTGAACAGCATGTTGGAACACAAGCCAAAGGCCTTCGCGCATCCACTTTCCATACCTTTTGCATGTATTTATTGCGTCGTAATCCGCAAGCGTTTGGTTTAACCCAATTTAGTATTATTGATCGTGATGATCAGTTACTCATGTTTCGCTTATTGAGAGGCAAAGACAAAGATAATGTTTTGCCTAAAGCGGCAGAGCTGTGTGATTTATATTCTTATGCCCGAAATACGCAATCTAAGCTGTCTGAAGCGTTACTCAAGCAATTACCTGAAGCATATGAATATAAATCACAAATTGCTGAGTTAATGAAAACCTATGAACAGCGTAAAAGAGAGCGTAATTTTTTAGACTATGATGATATTTTGTCGATCGTCGCTGTTCATTTACAAAACTCGGAAGCACTGACGAACTGGGTTGCAGGCTTTTGCCAAGCTTTACTGGTTGATGAGATGCAAGATACCAACCCTTTACAGTGGGCTCTTTTGCAGCCACTGATTGGTAAGGTGAAATTATTTTGTGTGGGAGATGATGCCCAGTCAATTTACGGTTTCCGTGGTGCCGACTTTGAAAACATTCATTCTTTTAAAGAACGTATTCCTGATGCGGTCATTCATACTTTAGATTTAAATTATCGCTCGACTCAAGAAATATTAGATTTATCAAATTGGTTACTCGCCCACAGTCCAATCGATTATCAAAAACAGTTACAGGCACATCGTGGCAAAGGACAAAAGCCACAACTCCATTTGTTTGGTAATGAATTTGAAGAAGCCAACTGGATTGCACAAGACTTAATAGAGCGACATCAACAGGGCGCAAATTGGTACGACCATATGGTGTTAGTCCGCTCTGGCTACAGTGCTCGTTATTTGGAAGGGGCATTTATCGCTGCTGAAATTCCGTATCGTTTTATTGGGGGCGTAAAGTTACTTGAATCAGCGCATGTAAAGGATGTGCTCAGTTTATTACGTATTGTGAGTAACCCGCAGGATGACTTGGCTTGGATGCGCTTTTTAACCTTATGGGATGGTATTGGTGACGTTGGGGCCAGCAAGTTAGCACAAGAGTTAATGAGCATTAGTGAGGTCGAAGAGCGTTGCCAGCGTTTGGAGCGTCATGGAAAAGTTCCTTTACAGGCTATTTTGATTTTGAAGCAGCTTGATGTGCTACAGCAGCATGTTGAGGCAAGTATTGGACTAGCTCTTGATGCCTTAAGTGAACAGTTGGAGCAAAACTATAAAACTAAAGATTGGTCACGTCGCGCTAGAGATTTTGATTTAGTCAAACAACTAGCGCGTAAACATGCATCTCTTGGTGAGTTCCTTGAAGAATATGTGCTTGAACCAATTTCAGTTTCTGAAATTGAAAAAGCGGGTGATGATGATTTAGTGACCTTAATTACAATTCATTCGGCTAAAGGTGCAGAACAGAAGGTGTGTTATGTGCCGCATGTCTCACCAAATCAATTTCCATATGCGCGTGCGCAGGGCGATTTTGATGAAGTCGAAGAAGAACGCCGTGTATTGTATGTTGCATTAACACGTGCGGAAAATGAATTGATTTTAACGAAGCAAAATCTCAATACATGGTCACAAGATACATATGACGAACAAGGCCGTAAAATCGAAAGTTATTTCCTAAATGATTTACCTGCTCATTTGGTGCAGGCAAAAATTCATCGTCAAGTTCCGCAGCCATTTGCCAAAAAACAATGGAACACTTCACGAACAGTAAACTTAGGTTTTGGTATCGATCTCGACTAAACTACTGTATAAGACACTGTGAATACTCAAATGTGTATTGGCCTTTATTATTTAAGGCTAATCAAGGTTGGAAAATGAAAATATTAGTTCGTAATTTAGATCGTTCAGTGACTGAAGCAGAAGTTTTAGAGCTGTTTAAGGCTTATGGTAAAGTTGAGTCTTGTGTGGTTGTTACCGATAAAGATACAGGTAAATCAAAAGGTTTTGGCTTTGTTGAAATGCCGAATTCGCGTGAAGCCATTAAAGCAATCAAAGGTCTAAATACACTTAAGGTAAAAGGTTACGGTATTCGCGTTAAGGCTGCTGAAGAGTAATACTTTTATGCAACAATTTTTAGCTCTTTCTGTGGTTGCTCCAAATGGAACCTATATAGCCCAAGGTGTAAAGACACTTGAAGTCCGTTCATGGGTGCCTACAGAGTTACCTCTTAAAGATCTATTAATTGTTAAAAACAAGAATTTTTTAATGAATGATGGTGATGAGGGATAACGTAAAATTTATCAAGTCTCTCTGGATTTACCATAAATAACGTTGATTTTATCAATGGAGTCGTTAAGCTAAGAATAGCCATATTGATGGCAATTTTAGAACAGGAAAGTTTAGTTATGTCACGTGTTGCTCGTTATCATGCCGATCGTACCAATCAAAAACTCTATTTTGCGCGCCTAGCGTGTCAACAAGCAGAGCAAACTGATCATGTACAGCAGGTACAAGCGTATCGTGAAACAGCTGTCTTTCACTTGCATGGTGCGATGTTAGCATTCCTGCAAGAACTGGTACGTTATTACCGTTTAAATGACTCGCAGCCGACATTAAAATCGATTGAAGAGCATATGGCGGCAAAAGGACAAGTTTCTCCTGAAGTTTCTGTTTTGCAGCAATTGGCAAAAGATGGTTTTGTTGCAGAGTTAAAGCGTGCTTACCGCATGTGCCAATATGCACCGGAACCTACTGAACCCACACCGGAAGAAGAAACTTCTTCTAATTTGATCATTAAAGTGACTCAGGGGCCACAATCATGGTTACCTGATGTGAAAATTTTGCGTGAATGGCATAGAGAGTTAAGTCATTTAATTGATGGTTTTCGTAACGAAATGGTCGAGTTCTAAAATTAAACTGTCTGAGCGCTTGAAATTTAATCCCAGTGCGCCTATATAAATAAGACGAGAGATGCAAAGTGCAAGGGTGCTTTGCCACCATGTTGAAACATGGAGGAAGTATATGTCTATACAGCAATTGAAAGAGTTATTTGGAAATCAAGAAGCAGTGTTGGAGTTAGTCCAACTCGAAGGTGGTGAGCTCGCCTTGCGTAATGCTGGTTCTGAAAAAGAGCCTTTGGTTAAAATTCAATTTAGTGATGAACTAAAAGAGATATTAGGCGAGCAAACGCCTATCGTTGCCTAGCATATGATTCAAGCTGCTTTATTTGGACTGCTAGAGAAGCAGGTTAATGAATGGCAGGCTGAAGTTGTAGATGAGCAGCCTAAATTCCTAAGTTAAAAAAAGCGTACTCTTGAGTACGCTTTTTTGTATGCGTTAATGATGTGTTGACTGATGCGCAAGCTCGATTTGATTTAAAATATGATGGCTCATATTCTTCGCCATTTCTTCTTTTGCATAGAAGACTTCGCCAATATTTTCATCTCGAATAACGGCAGCTTCTTCTTTACTTTCTGCACAAATTAAAACCTGAATTTGAGGGTTTAATTGTTTGGCAATATCCACAATCCGGTGGATATCTAAAATATCCATAGGGGAAATCACCAAAAGACGTGCATGCATGATATGGGCCTGAATGAGAACGCCGGGTTCAGTTGCTACACCACTTACGGCAGCAATATTCGCTTGACGTAACTTTTCTACAATTTCACGATTTTCTTCTGCAATCACGACTTTAATATTCTGATTAATTAAATTTTCAGTAATACGTCGTCCAACGCCACCATATCCTACAATTACCACTTGATCGCGTAGATAAGCCTGATCGACTTCATCTGGCAACATAGCGAGTGGGTCACCACTACGTTCAAGAAGTCGTGCCAAATGAGAGCGTTCACGAATCCAGCGTTGTACAGGTTCAACTGCCGAGAAAACAAAAGAGTTAAGCGTAATAGAGAATAAAGCACCCGCTAAAATTAGGTTTTGCGCTTCTAGGGTTAATAGACCTAAAGAAACTCCCAGTGTAGCCAAAATAAATGAAAACTCACCAATTTGTGCAAGGCTGGCCCCGACAGTCAAAGCAGTATTAATTGGATAGCGGAAGAATAAAACCAAGGCCATTGCAGCAAGTGTTTTACCTACCATAATAATTGCGATAACTGCCAAAATATGCAGTGGACGCTCGATAAGAATATGTGGATCAAACAACATTCCTACCGAAACGAAAAATAAAATTGAGAAAATTTCACGTAGAGGAAGTGTCTCTTCTTCTGCACGATGGCTAAAGTCTGATTCTTTTACGACCATCCCCGCAAAGAAGGCCCCTAAGGCCATTGAAACGCCAAAGATAGCATAAGAGCCATAGGCGATTGAAACAGCTGCTGCTACGACTGTCAGCGTAAATAACTCTCTTGAACCTAAGCGAGCAACAAACTGCATAATGATAGGCACTACACGCTTGCCTACAATGAGCATGAACGCAATAAAGCCAATCACTTTTAATAGGGTGATTCCAAGCGTTAACCAAATGTTGCCTTCCGCGCCTGCTGGTGCTTTGCCACCAAGTAAAACTGCTGTAGCTGGAAGAAGTACTAAAACAAGTACCATTACTAAGTCTTCAACTAACAGCCAACCCACAGCAATTTTACCGTTTACAGAGTCTAAAAGACCGCGGTCTCCTAAAGCTTTTAATAAGACAACAGTACTCGCACACGATAGGCTTAAACCAAAAACCAGAGCGGAGCCAAAGCTCCAGCCCCATAACATTGAAACGCCAATACCAAGTAAGGTGGCAACAGCAATCTGTAAAATCGCACCCGGTAAGGCAATACGACGAACTTGTAAAAGATCATTTAATGAAAAATGCATCCCAACGCCAAACATCAAGAACATTACGCCGAGTTCAGCCAGTTGGTTGGCAAGATGAATATCTGCTTCTATGCCGGGGGTATTCGGACTAATAATAATTCCGGCAATAAGATAGCCAATAAGAGGGGGAAGTCGTAGTCGGGCGGCTATATAGCCAAAAAAGAGGGCAACACCGAAACCAACAGCAAGTAAAATAATTAAATCTACGTCATGCGGCACTAAAAACTCCTTTTACGTGAGTTAGGCTAAAGACAAGCATAAAAAATGCCAAGGCGGAATATGTAGAAAGTTTAACAAAAAGGCAGGTATAAAAAAAATGCAAAAAAAAACGACTTCTTTAAGAAGTCGTTTTTTTCGACGCTAAAATTATTTGATTTTAGCTTCTTTGAAAATCACGTGTTGACGGATTTTTGGATCAAATTTTTTGATTTCCATTTTTTCCGGCATAGTACGTTTGTTTTTAGTCGTGGTATAGAAATAACCTGTACCAGCTGAAGAAACGAGACGAATCTTATCACGCATTGCTCAGACTCCTTAGATCTTTTGACCTTGAGCACGAAGGTCTGCAACAACCTTTTCGATACCCAATTTGTCAATAATACGCATACCTTTAGTGGTTAAACGAAGACGTACAAAACGTTTTTCGCTTTCTAACCAGAAACGGTGGTGGTGCAGGTTCGGCTCGAACCGGCGCTTGGTTTTGTTGTTGGCGTGTGAGACGTTGTTACCAACGACTGGACGCTTGCCGGTAACTTGGCAAACCTTAGACATGGTGTAACTCCATTGATTTAGCCAACAGCAAATCTGTGGCCAGTCATACTAAATGTAAACGGATGAATTCATTCAAGGGGCGTTTTATACCAAAAATACGATTAAAAGACAAGCGAAATTGGTAAAAACGAGGCATGATCTAGTGTAACAGATCATGCCTTGATCAGTTAACGCAACAAGGTTTTCGAAATGAAGCGATGAATTGGTTTATTGAACGGTGGAAGAATGTATTTCAAGCTATAAAGTTTTGGATTTGACATGACCGAACGTTCATGTGACAGCCCAAAAAAGCCTTCAGGTCCGTGGTATTTACCCATACCTGATGCGCCGATTCCTCCAAATGGCAAGTCATCTTGCGCAACATGGGTAATCACCATGTTAATTCCGAAATGCCCTGAATGAGTATGTTGAGAGATATAATCAGCGCGTGCCTGATCATAATCAAAATAATACATTGCTAAAGGACGCGGGCGACTATTGATAAACTCAATGACCTCTTCGATTTGGTCATATTCTAAAATTGGTAGAACAGGACCAAAAATTTCATTTTGCATAATATCCATTGCAGTTGTTACACCAGTCACTAGAGTCGGTGCAATTTTGCGGACATCATCTAAAATTTCATTTTGCGGATTAATTTCAACAATACGCGCACCTTGATCACGGGCATTTTCGAGATATCCCTGAATACGGTTGTACTGTTTATCATTAATAATAGAGGTGTAGTCTTGGTTGTTACGGAAATGTGGGTACATTCCGGCCACAATCAATTTAAAGTTTTCAATGAACTCGGCAGTTTTTCCGCGTGGCAAGAAAATATGATCTGGCGCAACACAAGTTTGGCCTGCATTCCATAGTTTACCTACAGCAATACGCTGTGCGACATCTTTCATATCTACGGAAGCATGTACCAAAGCAGGGGATTTACCACCCAACTCAAGAATAACCGGAACCAGATTTTGAGCTGCGGCTGCCATGACGGTTTTACCAACAGAAGTCGAGCCAGTGAAAATCATTTTGTCGAAAGGCAAATGACTAAACGCATCAGAAATTACGCCGCCGCCATTTACCACCGCAACCAGCTCTTGTGGGAAGGCTTCAGAAAGTGCATTTTCAAGAACCTGTCCAAAATTTGGAGAAGCACTCGAAATTTTGATCATGGCATGGTTACCTGCAGCCAAAGCACAAATAAGTGGTCCAACAGACAGTAGTAACGGGTAGTTCCATGGTGTAATAATGCCAATTACGCCCATTGGTTGATATTGTACCCAACCTTTTGCTGGCTGATGTAATACACTGATATGGCGTTTTGATGGTTTCATCCATCCGGTCAGGTTCTTACTGTAATACTTGATTTGTTCAAGACAGGTAAGTAACTCACCAATTTTGGTTTCCATAATGGCACGATTGCCATAATCAAGGTTAATTGCTTCGGCAATCTGATCTTGATATTTTACCAAGACTTTTTTAAGACGAGCTAAACGATCAATACGCTCTTTAGCAGTGGGTACCGGATGACGTAAATAGGCAATCTTTTGCTGCTCAAGCAAATCTTGTAAATGCTTAACATCATAAGGAACCTGAGTCTCTGGATTTGTTTTTGTTTGACTGTTCATCGGTACTTACCAAATATACTGATATACTTATTTTTTTTAGAGCAAATACTCTAAAGAGTCAAGTTCGTTTCTGTGTGCAAGTCTTAACCATATGAATTAACGAAGGTTATTAAAATGTCTCTACCTAAAGCTTTGAAGACAAAAGACCGGATTTTACAAATCAGTTTGCAGCTTTTTAATGAGCGTGGCGAACGGTCTGTCACTACCAATCATATTGCTGCAGAGTTGGGCATTAGTCCTGGAAACTTGTATTATCACTTTCGAAACAAGCATGAAATTATTAAAGAATTAATGTACCAATATCAGGTCGAGACTTTGGAAATGCTATCTTTACCTGAAGACAGACCATTAACGACCAATGACAAAATTAACTATTTTCAAGTGCTCAGCGGCCAGTTATGGAATTATCGTTTTATTCATCGTGATGTTTATCACTTAGTTGAAAGTAACGAAGACTTTAAAAAGATCTATCCGCGATTTGCGGGGCAGGTGATGCAACAAGGACAAAGAATTTATCAAGCTTTTGTCGATGCGGGTCTTATGAAAATGACAGCTTCTGAAATTGAAGCTTTAATTATTAACCTTTGGATTGTCTTAACCAACTGGACCAACTTTCTATATATGTCTGGGCATATTAGTGACAACAATCACCTTGAAGAGAAATGGGTCTGGCAAGCATTACGTCAAATGGTTTTCTTAGAAGGCCCTTATTTGATGGGTGAAAGCCGTGCGACTTATGAACAATTGTTAGAATCACTTGGACCCTCTGATCTTTTTGCAAGCTTGTCATCCTTAAAAGATGAATAGTTGTGCTTGTTTATTTAGAGCGCTAGAATACTCGGCTTATCAAAATTTTGTCTCAATTAAGTGATATTAACCAAATGAATATGACCACTGCCAATACAGCCCGTTTACTGATTACTTGTGAAGACAAGCCTGGGATCGTACAGGCTGTATCGAGCTTTTTGTACCACCAAGGTGCAAACATTACCGCGCTTGATCAGTATGCGACGGAAGCTCAAGGCGGGCGTTATTTCATGCGTGTTGAATTTGAACTTGATCATTTACAGTCACGTAAGGATGCTTTAATTCAGACTTTCGCTGCAAATGTTGCTGAACGTTATGGCATGCAATGGCGTCTTGCTTTTGTAAATGACGTTAAAAAGGTTGGTATTTTAGTTTCTAAAGTCGACCATGCTTTGCTTGAGTTATTGTGGCGCCATGCTCGTGGTTCTTTACCTTGTGAAATTACCCACGTTATTTCTAACCATGAAGATTTACGTGAAGCAGTTGAAAACTTTGGTATTCCGTTTACTGTGATTAAGGTAACTAAAGACAATAAAGCAGAAGCCTATGCTCAAATTCATGAAATGATGCAGGGTAATGACTTATTAGTTCTAGCGCGTTACATGCAGATTTTAAGTGAAGATTTCGTTTCTAAATGGGAAATGAAAATCATCAATATTCACCACTCATTCTTACCTGCTTTCGTTGGGGCAAATCCATATAAGCAAGCCTATGAAAAAGGTGTGAAGTTGATTGGTGCAACAGCTCACTATGTGACTGCTGACCTAGACCAAGGTCCAATTATTGAGCAAGACGTTGAGCGTGTAAGCCACGATTATAATGTTGAGCAGTTACGTGAGCTTGGCGAAGATGTGGAACGTAATGTGTTAGCTCGTGCTGTTAAATGGCATTTAGAAGACCGAATCATTGTAGATGGTAATAAGACGGTTGTTTTCTAATTACCTCATATTTTTAAAAGCACACTTTTGAGTGTGCTTTTTTATGGCTAAAATAAAATTAAAATGTTATAACATAACTATGATTTGAGGTTTCATTGATTACATTCAGTATAGCTGCTTAATGTTTTTTTAAGTTGAGCACGATTTGATAAGTAGTATCTGAAACCACCAAGTTTTAGTGCATTGTCTAAACATGAGAAAAGTAAAGTGATATCACTTTATGAAGTTAGATCGCACGATACTGGGAAGTGTTTTCGCAAAAAAGTAGTTGCAAATGAAAACACTTCTCATTTATTATTGTGGCACTTTATTGTTCTATCCGATGTTTGAAATCGTTTCTATAAATTGAAGTCGAGTTCATCATCCATTAGGTAATTAGATTCTTATGAGTCAATCTTCCGCAGCCTTAAACTCTCCCAATCCGATGAAAAAGAAAGTCATCACGGCACTAATTGCGGTTGCAATTGGTCATATCGGGGTCTTATGGGCAGTTAGCCACATTAAGCCTGCTGAACTAAAGCCAATTGATAAGAAGCCTTTACAAGTCCGCTTTGTAAAAATTCAAGAACAACCAAAACCTTTACCACCGAAACCGAAAGAACCGCCTAAAAAGCCGGAACCTAAAAAAGAAGTGAAAGAAGTTAAGGTTGTTGAGAAACCTGTGACTCCGCCTAAACCAGTGGAAAAAATTCAGCAGGTGAAAAAGGCTGAAACTCCTAAACAAGCAGTAAAGACAGAACCTAAAGTTGAACCAAAAGTAGTGACCCCAACGACTACTGTGACTGAAAAAGTCGTTGAAAAGCCAAAGCCAGTGGTACAAGAAGCACCTAAAGCTCAACCTGCGCCAGATCCATCACCAAAACATGTTTCAATTGGTGGTTCAGGTGTGCAGTGGAGTCGCTCACCACGTTTGACTGTTTCACCAAAAGATTTACAAGGCGAAGCGCGTTCAGTTGTTGTACTCATTGAAGCCGATGAAAAAGGCAAGATTACCAATGTGCGCGTAACCCGAAGCAGCGGCATTTCAAGTCTAGATGACAAAGTAGTCCGTGCTGTACGTGGTGCAAAATTTAAACCTTATATGGAAAACGGTGTTGCTTATCCAATTAAAGCAGAGCAACCGTTTGATTTAACCCCTTAAACGAATTTGAGTCCCAACGGCTAACCTTAATCAGGAGTTCGAATATGAACTTTTCAATCTATTGGCAACATGCAGATGCAGTGAGTAAAACCCTGTATTTCATCTTATTGGCAATGTCGATTGCTACCTGGACAGTTTTCATCTTACGTTTGATGGGGACTCGCCAACTAAAACAACAAGCTTATGCTCAACTCTCTAAAGCTATTAGTTCGCTAAAAGCGAAGTTACAGCCTTTGAGTTTTGAACAACGTAAAGCAGTTGCAGAGCAAGCATTATTGCGCCAAATTTCTGCTGAAAAAGTCAATGCTGAGAAAGGTATTTCTGTTTTAGGAACAATTGCTTCAATTGCACCATTTGTTGGTTTGTTTGGTACGGTATGGGGTATTTTCCACGCGCTGGTTGCTGTAGGTAAGAGCGGACAAGCAGGATTGGCTCAAGTGGCTACACCAGTAGGTGAAGCACTTATTATGACGGGTCTTGGTCTTGCAGTTGCGATTCCTGCGGTATTGGCCTATAACATTTGTGTACGTGCTAACCGTGGTCTTGCTCATGATTTACAAGATCAAGCACACAGTTTGTTAATCGATACGATGTTGCAGCAAGACTCAACTGTAAAGTCTGATGTTAAAACTGCAGAACAAAGTTATGTTGGAGGTCAAGCTTAATGGCTTTTCAATTGGGTGAAGACCACGATAGTGGCATAAATGAGATGAACCTCATTCCGCTAATCGACATTATGTTGGTGTTAATGATCATCTTTTTGGTCACAGCAACAGTTGCCAACCCATCGATTCCATTAACACTGCCTAAAACAACTGCTGAAATTATTGATCCACCACCAAAAGCAATTACGATTAGTATCAATGCAAATGGTGAAGTGGCTTGGGATACTCAAGTAATTAGCCTTGATGAGCTTCAAAAACGTTTCCAAGAAGCAGGTCAAGGTGCGGTTAAACCAACCGTTCAACTTCGTGCTGATAAAGAGTCGAAGTACGATACTGTGGCTCAGGTAATGTCTCGCGCCAGTGAAGCCGGACTGAGCGATATTGCCTTTGTCAGTGAAAACTAAAATTTAGTTTACTCAATAAAAAAAGCAACCAATTTGGTTGCTTTTTTATTGCTCTGATTTATTGATCTTTCATCAGATGCTGGAATTTACTATATAGCTTAAGTAGCTTAGGTGGAATCGCAAAGTTGCAATAACCTTGTGAAGGGTTCTTTGCATAGTAATTCTGATGATATTCTTCGGCTGGATAGAATGTCGGGACAGGAGACAGCTCAGTCACAATATCAAGATCATCATCTTTTAATGTTTGAATCGTGTGTTCTGCTGCCTGTTTTTGCTCTTCATTATAATAATAAATAACAGAGCGGTACTGAGTACCAATATCATTACCTTGGCGGTTTAAAGTCGTTGGATCATGCGTTGCAAAGAAGACATCAAGTAACTGAGAATATGTAACTTGTTGTTCATCAAAGTCAATAAGGACCACTTCAGCATGCTGAGTGTCACCTTGACATACTTGCTCATAAGTTGGCTGAGTTGTATGCCCACCAGCATAACCACTTGTTACTTTTTCTACACCACGTATTTGTAAAAATACGGCTTCGACGCACCAAAAACAGCCGCCGCCAAATAATGCCTGTTGCATTGTTTTTCCCTCTATTTCCTGCCTATTACAATAGGGTCTATCTATCTAGATTACAAAGTAAAGCGTGTATAAAAAAGTAAAGAAAAAGAGAATAACTTATTTAGTTTTCGATAGCCACCAACAGATCCTCTATATTTAAAGGGTTTTTAAATAAGCTTCTAAATTGGAGAATGTTCCATTAAATCCTTGCGTCATTCCATCGCGTGCAGAATCAAAAGTTGAGTTACCAATATCGTCAGAGTTCCACGGTTGCCAAGTAATTGTGACTTTTGTTTTATTATCAATATCTTCAAAAGTTGTGGTTGCTAACATTTCTAATGGCCATGTCGGTGACATAGGGTGTCGTGTGTTGTTACCGTCTTTGTCTGAAAAAGATTGAATAAACGTTAATCGCTCATTGGGTACAATCTCACGAAACACTTGCTTACCCCACATTTGTGTTCCATCGGGTCCTTCTAACCCATAGTGATAAGTTCCACCAACTCCAAAATCCATTGAGGTATGAATGATTTTGAAATTTTTTGGACTCATCCAATTTTGTAAGTGATTCATATCAGTATGAACCTTGAATACAAGATCACGAGGTGCATTGAATACTTTAGAAATACTAAATGGCGTAATTTTTTCTGTCATGATTATTTTCCTTTAATTAGAAAACTGGTTAATTTAAGTTATGGAGTTACTTTGTGATTCTTGCAAATTATTTTCAAAGTTAACAAAGTGTTTTTCTGATATTTGGCGAAAATGAGCTTATAAAATATTAAGCAGACTCTAGTCAGCTTTGGGTAAACCTTGTCGCACAATTTGAGAGAAGTGTTCACTACTCTGATCTGAAAGTTGTTCAAAATGCTCAGTACGTGGATTGATATGCGCGATTTGATACCACTGCTTTAAACTAATATTTTGATTAAGCGCTTTAAGATCATATAAATAATTAGGTAGATAACCAGAGGCTATTAAACGATAATCTTTAGGAAGCTGATATGGGTTAATGGCTTGAACCATATCAAAAATCAAGGTTGTACAATTACTTGTGAGAGTGTTATACCATTTTGGCTGTGCACGTAGCTCATCTGACTTTTTAAGATATTCTAAAAATAACGCTTTTTGTTCTGAACGTGGCATATTGACTGGGAAATTATAAACTTGCTCTTTACGAATGTTGCTACGTGTGTAGACAATATCTTTTTCATCAGATGCAATTAAGCTCAGTTCATATTTTCTAAAGAAGCCACCAATTGCTGAAAACTCTTCAGTCTTTTCTTTTCGAATTTCGATGGAAAAAACTAAAGGTTGTTGATTTTTAAATTCGAAACTGACCAGCGTATGGGCAATTTGTGGCCCCATCCAATAAGAGGTAATGATATTTATGCCATTTAACTGGTTTAGATCAAAAGTACGGGTTTCCCAGCGGACATCATAAGTGCCATCAGGGTGCCAGTTGAAGTTACGGACATTGTGCAAAGTAATAACATCACCGTGTTTTTCGTAACTTAGCATATTGGCAACTTCAGGATTCCAGTCACGGTCTTGACGTGCAGTAATCGAAAAATACCAAACCAAAGAACAGGCAAAAGCTAAAAGATAAATTAAGATGTCTGTACGACGGCTAATGATATGCCCATTAAAATATAAGCCTGCCATACTTAGAGCAAAGGCAATCCATATGCCGATAATAATGCGGCTGCCTAACCAGCCAAAAGGTTGTTGCACCCAAAGCGCTAAACATACCCAAATACTGGAAAGCACAATAAACAACGTGAATAAACCATGTAAAGCGCCGAAGAGGAGGGCGATAATAAATTCACGTGTTCCGATATTGTGCATAGGCGGCCATAAAATTATTTTTTATAAGTTGCAAATTCGAATGAAGTTCCTGTTTTTTCATCTACTTGCTGCTCACTCGCAGTTTTATGAAATTCACTCGGTATTGTTGGATAATGTGCATCACCTTGTACATCTAAGTCAACATGAGTGAGCTCGAGACGGTCTGCAATTGACAAGGTTTGCTTAAATATTTCACCACCACCAATAATAAATAAAGCTTGCTTTTCGGTGTTTTTGGCATCTTCTAAAGCAGCATTTAAAGCATCTTCAATTGAATACGCAATTTTTACGCCGTCAAAATGCCAGTTAATGTCACGGGTAATTACCCAGTTCACACGGTTCGGTAGAGCACGGCCCATAGACTCAAGTGTTTTGCGGCCCATGATCACCACACCACCTTGTGTGATTTCTTTAAAGTGTTTTAAGTCGGCAGAGATATGCCATGGCAACGCATTGCCTTTACCAATACAGTGATTTTTGTCCATTGCGACAACGTGGACAACTTCTACATTTTGCCATGCCATAATTTTATTCTCTAAACCGTAATCTAATGAAATTTAAGCCGTCGTTATACTGCAACTGGTGCTTTAATTGCCGGATGTGACTCGTAGCCTACAATCTCGATATCTTCAAATTTAAAGTCGAAAATATCTTTAACTTCCGGATTAAGTTTTAATTGGCAAAGTGGTAATGGCTCACGCGTCAATTGTAGTTTTGCCTGTTCAAAATGGTTTGCGTAAAGATGCGTATCGCCACCTGTCCAAACAAAATCACCAACACCTAAGTCACACACCTGAGCAATCATATGGGTGAGTAGGGCATAGCTGGCAATATTAAATGGCACGCCTAAGAATACGTCAGCACTACGTTGATAAAGCTGGCATGATAACTTGTTGTCTTGTACAAAAAATTGGAAGAGTGTATGGCAAGGCGGTAATGCAACTTGTCCTGCCTCATTTGGGTTCCAGCCAGAGACAATTAAGCGGCGTGAATTTGGGTTGGTTTTAATTTCATTAATTAACCATTTAATTTGGTCAAAACCATCTTGATTATAAGTACCATCGGCATTTTTGGTGGCGCCGAAATTACGCCATTGATGGCCATAAACTGGGCCAAGCTCATGTTCTGGGCGGCCGAAACGGGCAGTTTGTTCTGCTGTTGCCCATTCATCCCAAATGGTGACTTTATTGTCTTGCAAGTACTTAACGTTAGTATCGCCTTTTAAGAACCAAAGTAACTCAATCACGATAGAACGAAAGTGAACTTTTTTTGTGGTGAGTAAAGGAAAACCCTTAGAGAGATCAAAACGCATTTGATGACCAAATACAGAACGGGTTCCTGTGCCTGTACGGTCGCCTTTGTCACCGCCATTATCAAGGATATGTTGTAGAAGGTCTAAATATGCACGCATAACACTCTCGAGTTCGGATTAATTCCATAAAATAAAGGGGGGAGATAGCTCAATGATAAATAATTACGCAATAGAGCTGCTTCATCATGAACCATTGAAGATGATACCTGTTGTAGCTCAAGATGAAAATCTAAAAATAGTTCTATGGCATTTCAAGAGGCGTAATTATTCAAAACGCTTGGCACGATTTTGATAAATCGAAACAAGAAAAAATCCAACCAGTACAAAGCCTAAAGCTTGTATCGTTGCGATCCAATTGTGTTGAGGGGGCAATAACCACATCACAATAACAACAATAAGGAGAGGGTAAATTCTAAGCAGAAACTGGAATTTAGATTTATATGAGCTGTGCTCTGGAATTTTTGTTTGTAAATATTGCCCGAAATGAAGCCCGAACCCTAACACGAGGCTAACAACAGTGTAAGTCGGCGATAAAGGCTGGGCTTGATTGGCTACATAAATTGCAGCACAAACGACAATAATGAAGATGAGTTTGATGTGACGCGGTGCGTTGTACCAATAAGCCAACATAAAACGGGAGCCTATTTGTTAAATAACGATTGTGGTGAAAAAATAAAAGCAGCAAGCGCCATAAATGCAATGCCTTGAACGCCCCAAATAAGTAAGTTAGGCATGGCTTTCACAAAAATAAGAGCAAACAAGAGGGCAATAGGCACCCATGTAAATAGGCGGTAAAGTAAACCGGTTGGGTTGCTTTGAGCAAAATGCAATTTAAAGTAACGACAGATTAAAAAAATAACCCCAGTTCCCGTAAACATTAAAATAGTATCTAACGGCAATGGTTGATATTGATATAACCCAATACAGATTAATAGGGTAATAATTAAGATCATTAATTTTTTAAAAGACGGGACTTGCTTGTTAAACCAGAATTCCAGCATGGTGTATCTTCTTTCTTG
>NZ_JEYB01000020.1:0-69379 GCF_000582255.1 Acinetobacter sp. 1566109
AACCACCCCACCAATCACAGCACCACGTGTGGTTAAACCTTTCCAGAACATTGAAAGAACAAGTACCGGGAAGTTCGCACAACAAGCTACAGAGAACGCTAAACCTACCATGAATGCTACGTTTTGCTTTTCAAACAAAATACCCAAGATCATGGCAAAAACTGCTAAACCAAGCGTCGCGATTTTTGACATACGAAGTTCAGAAGCTGGAGTCGTTTGACCCTTTTTAAATACGTTAGCGTATAAGTCGTGTGAAATTGCAGATGCACCTGAAAGTGTTAAACCAGCAACAACAGCAAGAATCGTTGCGAACGCTACTGCTGAAATGAAGCCCATGAACAAGTCACCGCCTAAAGCGTCGCTTAAATGCACAGCTGCCATGTTGTTACCGCCAACCAGCTCAAGCTTTCCTGTCATTGCCATTTTCGCAACATCAAGGAATTGCGGGTTGTTTGATACAAAAAGGATCGCACCGAAACCAATAATGAAAGTTAAAAGGTAGAAGTAACCAATAAAACCTGTTGCAACGACTACAGATTTACGTGCTTCTTTTGCGTCTTTTACAGTAAAGAAACGCATAAGAATGTGTGGAAGACCCGCTGTACCAAACATGAGTGCTAAACCAAGAGATAAAGCATCAATTGGGTTCGCGGCAAGTTTACCAGGACCCATAATTTTTGCAGCGTCGGCAAGGCTTATGTTATGGACTTTACTGAACACTTCAATAGATTGGGTAAACATATTGCTGAAACTGAAACCAACAGCTTTCATGACCATAAATGCCATAAAGGTTGCACCGCTCAGTAACATGACCGCTTTAATAATTTGTACCCATGTGGTTGCCAACATGCCACCAAAAATTACGTATGCCATCATCAATAGACCAACGATGACTACAGCAATGTTGTAGTTCAAACCAAATAGCAATTTAATCAGCTGACCTGCACCCACCATTTGCGCAATTAAATAAAATGCAACAACTACAAGTGAGCTAAAAGCAGCTAAAGTACGAACTGGTTTTTCTTCAAGACGGAATGACACGACATCGGAAAGGTTATATTTACCGAGGTTACGTAAACGCTCTGCTACCAAGAATAAAACGATTGGCCAACCGACCATGAACCCCAGAGAATAAAGTAAGCCATCAAAACCAGAGCTAAACACCATTGCAGAAATACCAAGGAATGACGCCGCTGACATAAAGTCACCCGCAATTGCCAAACCATTTTGGAAACCACTAATTCCGCCACCAGCCGTATAGAAATCTTGTGCTGATTGAGTTTGTTTTGCAGCCCATTTAGTAATGAACAATGTGAAACCAACAAAGATGACAAACATGATGATGGCATGCCAGTTGGTTGCTTGCTGCTCAGCTTCACCTAAATCCGGGCCTGCCATAGCAACAGTTGAATATAGCGATGCTGCCGCCAATAAGGCTTTCGCTTTTAATGAATTCCATTTCATATTAGTGTAATCCTTTCTCGTGCGTGATGGCCTCGACTTCCTTCAACGCTTCTTCACTCAACTGATCAAGGGTGTTATTCGCGATGTAGGAATACACGCCACAAAGTACGAAAGATAAAATGATAATTCCTATTCCAAGAGGAATCCCCCATGTCGTTACACCGCCACTAAATGAACTCATCAAAAATTCTTTGTTGTAGCCTACAAGTAGCATAAAGCCCACGTAGAGAATTAACATGATGATGGTGAGGGTCCAACTTAATGCACTTTTTGTCTTGACCATTTTTTGAAACTTTGGATTACGTAGAATCTGTTCCACTTGGCTTTGATCCATAACCAAACTCCTTACATAGTGCCCAACCTTGGTCACTTTTTTTTAATGTATTTTTTCATTATTAAAGTTAGCAAGATTACCTCTAAGTCGTAACTTAGACTTTGGTCGTTAAAATTTAATCAATTTATAGCTTTGTATCGGCATAGGTTATGATAGACACACGGTTTCACTTATGTAGGTCATATGAACAGCTGGCTGATTATTGGGGTGCTCACTCTTTATATTGCGCTTTTATTTGTCTGTGCTTTTTTTGGTGAGAAGCATGCCAGTCGTCTTGGCACACGTGGCCGCATGTTTTTATTTAGTTTAACTTTAGGTGTCTATTGCTCATCATGGACATTTTATGGGGCAACCGGTGCAGCCGTACGTGAAGGCGTTATCTTCTTGCCTATTTATTTAGGCCCACTGCTATTTGTCTGGTTTGGTTACGACATCTGGCGGCGTTTAGGTCGAGTACGCCAGCACCATGCGATTTCATCAATCGCTGACTTCGTCGCAGCGCGCTATGGTAAAAGTGGCGTACTCGCCTCTCTAGTCACTATTCTGGCGGTTATCGCGATTATCCCCTACCTTGCGTTACAGCTCCGTGCAATCGCTTTAAGTACCTCGGTCATTATGGAGCAAAGCTCGCATATTCATACGACGACCAACAGTGTGTTATTGCTCACCAGTGTGCTTGCGATTTTAGCCATGATTTTTGGTACACGGCAGATCGCAAATACGGAACAGCATGGCGGCCTCATGCTTGCAGTTGCATTTGAGTCATTTGTGAAGTTATTTGCCTTACTTTGCGTCGCTTTATTTTTTATTTTTGAATCACCAGCTAACCTCAGCCAAATGACCTCTGATGTAAACCAGACTTTTCAGGAGGTTCAGCTCTTTGGTGTACCTGAAACTTTCTGGATTCAAACTTTACTGGCAGGCTTAGCTATTATTTGTTTACCACGCCAGTTCCACGTGGCGGTGGTCGAGCTACGCGATGAAAAGCATATTCGCGGTGCCCGTAAATGGTTCGCGGTTTATCTCATTTTAACTATTTTAGCTATTATCCCAATCGCAAGCTGGGCTTTGCATGCCGCACCGAAATTCCTAACTGTACCCGATGTGGCTGTACTGTCACTGCCGTTAAGTTACAACCAAGAATGGCTCGCTTTACTAGCCTTTTTAGGTGGCTTTTCAGCCTCGACAGGTATGTTACTGGTTTCATCAGTTGCATTGTCTATCATGCTCAGTAACGACTTGATTATGCCTGCCTTATGGCGTTTTAAATTGCTGTCGCGTCATGATAAACATTTACCTAAAGTTCTGAAGTTCAGCCGTCGTATCAGTATTGTCGCAGTGATGCTACTTGGCTTTTTATTTTTCCATTTCTTTAATGATATTAACCAACTTTCAGTTTTTGGTTTATTGGCATTTAGTGCTGTAGCGCAGTTTGCTCCGGCACTGATTGGTGGTTTGTACTGGCGTGGCGGAAGCCGCCAAGGTGTCTATGCAGGTCTGATTGTTGGATTTTTAATGTGGAGTTATACCTTACTCTTTCCAACAATTTTGCGTAGCTTGCCTGAAGCCTATCAGGATGCTGCTCAAAGTATTTTGCTTTTTGGTCCTTTTGGCATTAATGCCTTACGTCCGGAATCTTTATTTGGTTTTGAGTCATTTGCACCTTTAACTCACGGTGTCATTTGGTCACTTGGTTTAAATATTGTTTTATATATCTGGATTTCAAAAATTTATCGACCAAGTGTGGCAGAACAAATTCAGGCAGAAAGCTTCTTCTACTATGAAACTAAGCCTTTACCATCACCGCACACATCTACTGATTTAACCTATCTTCCTCATGACGCGGCCCGTTTAAAAGTAGGTGATTTATTTGCCTTGGCAAAAAGAATTACAGGTGAGCAACCCACTACACAAGCGTTCGAGAACTTTTGTGAGCAAAACCATCTCACACTCAATCCCAATACAATTGCCAATGGTATGTGGTGGCGTTTTACCGAGCAATATCTGGCCGGTATTATCGGTGCTGCTTCTGCACGTACTTTGCTCACGACAGCCATGATTAATAATGGCCTTGCTTTGGGTCAAGTCGCTAATATTTTAGACCAAGCATCTCAGTGGCAACGTTTCAATCAAAATCTGCTTATGACCATGATTGACCACATGACCCAAGGGGTAAGTGTGGTCGATAAAAATATGTGTCTGGTCGCGTGGAACAACCAATATTTAAAACTATTTGGTTATCCAAAAGACCTTGTTTATGTCGGCTGCCCAATTGCCGACCTGATTCGTTATAACGCTGAACGCGGCGAATGTGGCCCCGGTTCAGTCGAAGAGCATGTACGCAAACGTCTTCACTGGATGAAAGTCGGCAGCGCCCACGAGTTTGAACGTATCCGTAAAGACGGCCGCGTTATTCAAATGCGAGGTAATCCAATTTCAGGCGGTGGTTTCGTCACGACATTTGCCGATATTACGGCCTTCCGTGCGAACGAAGCCGTACTTGAAGCTCGCGTAAAAGATCGGACTCAACAGCTTGCTGATGCCTTAACTGAACAACAGCTTGCACGTGAGCAAGCTGATATGGCCAATATGTCCAAGAGCCGATTTATTGCTGCGGCAAGTCACGATCTATTACAGCCTATGCACGCTGCTCGTCTGTTTAGTACTGTTCTTGAGCAAAGCATTTCGACTGAAGAAGACCGCCAAACCTTACAGCAACTTGACCGTGCACTCTATGGTGCAGAAAGTATGCTGTCTGCCCTACTCGATATTGCACGTTTGGAAGGCGGCACCATACAACCAAAAAGACAACCTTATCCATTGCATGATTTACTCAGTGACCTTGAGTTGCAGTTTAAATCGATCGCTGCTCAGCGGAATATTTCACTGAAAGTCCACGATGTATCTTTCTGGATCGATACTGACCCGCAGTGGATTCGTCGTATTATTCAAAACTTTGTTAGCAATGCCCTACGCTATACCGCCAAAGGTCGAGTAGTCGTAGGTGTACTTCGTTCTGCACAGCAATCTGGTCATATTCGAATTGGGGTTTGGGATACCGGACCTGGTATTGCTGAAGAACAACGGATTAAGCTATTCCAAGAGTTTGAACGTTGCGGGCATTTATCACCTTGGGGTGAACAAGGTTTAGGATTAGGTCTCGCCATCGTACAACGTATGACAGGTTTGCTAAATTACCCTGTTCATGTTTACTCGGAGTTGGGCAAAGGCTCATGCTTTATGATTGAAGTGCCTATTGTCGAGCCACCAAAAGTTGCAACTCCGACTGTACAAGCAGTGCCTTTAAAAACTAAAGCGTATCGTATTTTATGCTTAGATAATGATGAAACCATTTTAGAGGGTATGAGTAGTTTATTAGGCCGATGGGGTTATCAGGTGTTCAAAGCTACCGAACCTGAGCAAGCTCTAGACATTATTCAAAAAGAGAATATTCAGGTTTGGCTCATTGACCAGCATTTAAATAACAATCAGCTTGGTGTTGATTTTATTAATCAAAATCGTCAAGAAGATGTTCCCGTTGCCTTAATTACAGCGGACTCCCACCCCGAGTTACCACAGCAATTAAAAGAACTAAATATAGTTCTACTTAAAAAACCACTAAAACCGGCCTCATTAAGAGCTTGGTTATCTGGTCTTAAAATTGCTAGTACAACAGACTAATCATTTATCGCTTCCCAACCTTTGATAAGTTTGGGAAGCGATTCTTGGCAAAAATGTTTAGCTAAATTTAAGCCAATAGGCAGAACTGCTCAAAATGTCTACTTTTACTCAATAAATTATTGACCAAAATTTCCAAAGACTCTTTTTCTATGGCAAAGCTCACCTTTTTTGTAAGTGAACACTTGTACACTTGGTTACAATTTAATAAGTCATTGTTTTTATAACTATTTATTTGATAAAAATCACTATATACGACTTTAGTCTTATTCTACTTGCATTCTGCATGACACATAAATATTCAAAACGCATTTTATTCGTCTGACGATTTATTTGAACTTATTTTGCCTGATCGCACCCCTGCTCATGAATTAACGCAAAGGACCACTGCCATGAATATTTCTGATAACAGCCCGCAAGGCCAACTTTCTTCTCAACAGTTTTATCGCCAATACAGTGCCAATGCCTTACTTCCAGAGTTAGATTGGCAAAGTATTTTTCCGCACAGCAAGCTGAGCGAAGCACATATCAAAGCTCTTAATACAATTTATCAGTGTGCTGTGCCCCTCGCACTTAATGTGTTTCATGATTTAAATTTTGATGTATTTGCACCTGCTGCTTATCATCCGCAAGGTTTGGGCTTATTTGACAAGTTAGCGCAACAAGAAGAGAACTTCTTAAAAGTCCTCACTGCTGAAAGTGAAAATCTTGATCATGACACACGCCATCAAATCTGGAGCATGTTACTCCGCGGTGGTGCTGTTCTGGTTTTCAAGGCTTGGCTTGGCCATGTCAAACTTGGCGAAAACCAGTTAGATATGACTCAGTTTGATGAACTTTCTGACTTGCTCTTTATTAAGATACCTCCACATCAACTTGCTGAGCGTTTGCATGTAGATGAAAAAGCAAAACTTGACCATATCTTCTTAATGTATGGCAATGATATTTTCCTTGATCGATTCAATAGCCTAGAAACCGCAGCACTTTTTGTTGATTTAGGTGTTTATGATGCAGCTTTCTTAAGCTTGCGTGATGACCGTGTAGCTGAATATTTAAAAAGTAAAGGCTACGTAACTCAAGAACAAATTGATGATTTGCAATGTGCTCTTAACCCACTGTACTGCGACAGCCTAACACCTAAGCAAGATTGCCTTGCTTAAGTGGAACATATAAAAAAGACCTCCATTGAGGTCTTTTTTATTTTAGATTTTTTTATCTTCAATATTTAATGCGCTGATTGCCAATACAGCCTGTGTACGATTTTGTACGCCTAGTTTTCTAAAAATAGCGGTTACGTGCGCTTTAATGGTGGCTTCTGAAACATCAAGCTCATAAGCGATCTGTTTATTCAACAAACCTTCCGCAACCATCATCAAAACACGGAATTGTTGAGGCGTTAACGACTGAATACGTTCAGCCAAAGCAGTTTCATCTGCCGCACGCGGGTCAAGATTAATATTTGATGGAAGGTTTGGTGGTAACCAAATTTCGCCATCTAGAACTTGACGAATCGCTTCACCAATATGACTTGGATGAGCCGATTTAGGAATATAACCCATTGCACCATGTGCAATCGCACGTTGGATAATTGACGCTTCTTCGTGTGCAGAAACCACAATAATTGGAATAGAGGGATATTGTGCTCTTACATAGACCAGAGCAGAAAAGCCTGAAGCACCTGGTAAGTTTAAATCAAGTAATACCAGATCAGGTTCTGCCCCATTTTCCAAACGCTCATAAAACTCATCAACCGAAGCTGTTTCATGAATTTGTGCCTGTGGCAGGCTATAACGTACTGCTTGAATCAAAGCATGACGAAACAAAGGATGATCATCAACGATTAAAATATTCATAAGCGATTAAAGTAATCTTGAGCATAAGTATGGCCTATTGTAACCCTACTATTTAGATGAAAGATATGCTCATCTTATCCATTTTTATGCAAAATGTTGTTAAATACAGACCTTTGCTTCGTTTTTCCGTTGTTTTTTACCTTTTAATCAAAATTAATCTATTTTTTATATAAGCTTCATTTTTATTCTAAAAAAGATATCACCAATAATTATATAAAATAAAAACAATTGCTTAACTTACTATTAAATTATAAAAATCAACTTTTCGGGTTTTATATTTAAAACTGATAAGGTTGACCAATTTCGTTATTTTACAGTTTGCCGTCATTGTTGATTAATAAGTCCAATGTTGTTTTTTAGGCTTAGGAACCAAATCATGACTGGTATCGCATCATCAAAACCTTTAAATATTGTTGCTGTTTCTGGTGGCTTAAATACCCCATCTAAAACCGAAAGTCTGGTTCAGGCCATTCTTGATGAGTTATCTGAAGCAATTGATATTCAAGTTCACTTTATTAAATTAAGTGAAATCGGACCATTATTAGGCGGTGCATTTTATCGAAATCAACTTCCGCAACGTGTACAAGATGACCTTGCAGCAGTTGAAGCAGCAGATGCCTTGATTGTGGGTACACCTGTCTACCGTGCCTCTTTTACCGGTCTTTTCAAACACTTCTTTGACTTCGTTGAACAAACTGCATTAGTCGATGTACCTGTACTTTTAGCTGCGTCAGGTGGTAGTGATCGCCATGCTCTGGTACTCGAACACCAACTTCGTCCATTGTTCAGCTTCTTCCAAGCACAAACTTTACCAATTGGCGTATACGCAACAGATCGCGACTTTACTCCTGAATATACAGTGAAAAGTGAGCAACTAGCTGACCGTATTACATTGGCCGTAGCACGTGCATTGCCAATTCTAGAATGGGCGCCAGCAAAAGGTAAACGTGCTGAGGTGGTTAAACCTAAATCTCAGCAAGCGAATCAAGAGCTTGGTATTAACAAGCAAATTGAGCAAGAAGAAGTATTACCTTCGGCAGCTGTACCAAACCTTGATGCAGCAGAATCTCGTTTGCATCACAAGTCCAGTAAATCATTAACGCATGTTGCCTAAGCGCAATATAGCTAAATAAAAATAACGAATGGGGAGAGAGCACCATGACGCAATTACAACAACCAATTAAATTTGCTTATTGGGTACCAAACGTAAGCGGTGGCCTTGTAGTGAGTAACATCGAACAGCGTACAGACTGGAGTTATGACTACAATGTTCGTCTTGCACAGGCTGCCGAAAACAATGGTTTTGAATATGCGCTCACTCAAATTCGTTTTACGGCGGGCTATGGGGCAGAAAACCAGTATGAGTCTGTGAGTTTCAGTCATGCATTACTTGCAAAAACTGAGAAACTTAAAGTGATTGCGGCGATTCTGCCCGGCCCTTGGAAACCGGCACTTGCAGCTAAACAGCTCACGACAATTGATTATCTAACTGAAGGCCGTATTGCGATTAATGTTGTGAGTGGCTGGTTCAGAGGCGAGTTTGATGCGATTGGTGAAGAGTGGCCTGAGCATGATGAGCGTTATGTTCGCTCTGAAGAGTTTATTCGCACGCTAAAAGGAATCTGGACCACAGATAACTATAGTTTCGATGGTAAGTATTACCAATTCCAGAACTACACACTTAAGCCAAAACCTCTGCAAAAACCACATATTGAAGTCTTTCAGGGCGGCAGTTCACGTGCAGCAAGAGATATGGCGTCTCGTGTATCCGACTGGTATTTCACCAATGGTAATACTGTAGAAGAAATTCAAAAACAAGTCGAACATATTCGCACCAAAGCAAAAGCCAATAATCACCATGTCAAAATTGGGGTAAATGCGTTCATTATTGCCAGAGATACCGAAGAAGAAGCTAAAGCAGTACTTCAAGAAATTATTGATAAAGCCAATACTGAAGCAGTCAATGCATTTGGCGATGCAACTCGTGAAGCGGGTGCGGCTTCACCAGAACAAGAAGGCAACTGGGCAAAATCAACTTTTGAAGATTTAGTTCAATATAACGATGGCTTTAAAACCAATTTAATTGGTACACCTCAGCAAATTGCAGAGCGTATTGTGGCGCTTAAAAATGTAGGTGTCGATTTGGTTCTTTCCGGTTTCTTACACTTTATTGAAGAGGTGCAATATTTCGGAGAAAAAGTTCTGCCGCTCGTTCGTCAGTTAGAACTTCAACAGGAAAAGGAGGTAGAAATCCCAGCTAAATCAGCCTAAAAAACTCCAGTTAAATAGCGCAAGATAATAAAAACAACAAATTAAAATAAAGTTTTATTGGCTCCAAGACTCGGCTTGGAGCTTTTATTTTTTAAGATTTCTCAACTTCTCGAACAACAGTTTCAACTGAATAGCGGCACCATTTTGAAAGAACCTCAATAAATTCATTTAATGCTGCAGGTTCAAAATGACTCACAATCATATAACAGGCATTACCCATAACCTTAAAGCATTCATCAATCTGTTCGTATTGCTTGACCAAATTTTCAATTTCTTCAAAAGCGCGTTGTTCATTTAAATGCAAATGAATAAATTGTTTATGTAGGTATTGCACAGCAATGGTGTAGTTTTTGATAACTCCTGCATCCATCAACTGGGCTATTCGAGCACCTACGGCCTGCCCCGTTCGATGGACACGCTGACCAATTTCTTTATTTGTTAAACGGGAATCTTGCTTGAGTAATGCAATAATTTTTAGATCAATCGGGTCTAATTCAATATTCATTTTTCATGGCGAAAGAAAACTTGCGATAATGCTTTCATTTGACTATAGCCGATTTTTCAAGCAGAGAATAATCTTGTTTTATCTCATATCAACAAGAGTGTTCTCATGAAACAAGCACTGTTAGTTATCGATGTACAAAATGATTATTTTAAAAATGGCAAAATGGAATTGGTTGGTCCAGATCAAGCGCTCGATAAAATAAAACAGCTCGAGCAATATTTTATCGAAAAAGATTTACCGATTATTTATGTGCAACATATTAACCCGCCACAAGCCAGTTTTTTTCAAGAAAATACAGATGGGGTTTTACTTCATCCCGAACTGCATGTTCATAATGATTCATTGGTTGTAACTAAGCATTATCCCAATAGTTTTTTAGAAACTAATTTAGAAGAACTTTTAAAAGCACACCAAATTGATCAACTCGTGATTACAGGCATGATGACACATATGTGTATTGATTCAGGGACACGTGCAGCCAAAGAGCTTGGCTATCAACCTATCTTAATTGCAGATGCCACCGCAACACGTGATTTAAGCTATGCTGGAAAAACCGTAAAAGCTGAAGACGTGCAAATAGCTTTTTTAACTGCGCTTAGTACATTTGCAAATGTACAAAATACGACTGACTTTTTAGCAAGCTCTTAATGGCGCTTAATAAAAAAGCCCCCTTAGGGGCTTTTTTAGAGATTATTTTTGTCTATCGGGATAAACCGTGGCAATTAACTGCTCTACTACAGCAGGTTCAGCTAAGGTTGAGGTATCGCCCAAACTATCAAGCTCGTTTGCCGCAATCTTTCTTAAAATACGGCGCATGATTTTGCCAGAGCGCGTTTTAGGTAATGCTGGTGCCCAATGCAATGCATCTGGTGAAGCTACTGGCCCGAGTACTTTACGTACCCAGTTAATTAACTCTTTACGCAGCTCTTCCGATTCTGGAACACCCGCCTGTAAGGTCACGAAAGTACAAATACCTTGTCCTTTAATATCATGCGGCATACCCACCACGGCTGCTTCTGCTACTGATTCATGCGAAACAAGAGCACTTTCAATTTCAGCCGTACCTAGACGGTGGCCTGAAACGTTTAAGACATCGTCAACACGACCTGTAATCCAGTAATAACCATCTTCATCACGGCGGGCGCCATCACCTGTAAAATAAGTATTTTTGAAGGTTGAGAAATACGCTTCAATAAAGCGATCTGGGTCACCCCAAATGGTACGCATCTGACCTGGCCATGAATCTTTAATCACAAGGTTACCTTCAGCTGCACCTTCTAACTCATTACCTTCACCATCTACAATGGCCGGTTGAATACCAAATAAAGGACGCGTTGCTGAACCTGGTTTTAAAGCTGTTGCACCCGGTAATGGCGCAATCAAAATACCACCTGTCTCAGTTTGCCACCATGTATCAACAATCGGGCAACGGCCTTCGCCGACAACATTGTAGTACCAGTTCCAAGCCTCTGGGTTAATAGGTTCACCAACCGAACCAAGTAAACGTAAACTGCTACGATTACTTTCACGTACATACGAATCGCCTTCTCGCATCATGGCACGAATCGCGGTTGGCGCTGTATAGAGAATAGAGACTTTATGTTTATCGACTACATGACCAAGACGTGCCCATGTTGGATATTGAGGTACACCTTCAAACATTAAGGTCGTCGTACCATTTGCCAGTGGACCATAAATCAGATAACTATGCCCTGTAATCCAGCCAATATCGGCTGTACACCAATACACATCATCTTGTTTTAAATCGAAGACTTCTTTAAAAGTACTGGTTACATAAACCAGATAACCGCCTGTGGTATGCAACACCCCTTTCGGTTTACCTGTTGAGCCTGAGGTATAAAGAATAAATAAAGGGTCTTCTGCCTTCATTGGTTCTGGAGGACAGTCAGCATCCACCTCCATAATAATAAGGTGATACCACAAATCACGGCCTGACTTCATTTCGATTGGGTTTGCATTACGGTAAACCACAATCACATTTTCAACACATTCGGTACCCGGCAATGCTAAAGCCAAATCGACATTTTCTTTAAGTGGTAACAACTTACCGGCACGTAGGCTTGAGTCTGCGGTAATTACAAGTTTAGCTTGGCTGTCTTCAATACGGCTTGCCAACGAGTCTGGCGAAAAACCACCAAATACCACGCAGTGCACCGCACCAATACGGGCACAGGCCAACATGGCAATTGCAGCCTCAGTCACCATTGGCATATACAGTACAACGCGGTCACCTTTACCAATGCCATATTTCTTCAAAACGTTAGCAAAGCGGCAGACTTCATCGTGTAATTCTTTATAAGAAACGATTTTATGACGAGAAGGATGGTCACCTTCCCAAATAATGGCAGGTTTATGTGGATGTTCTTTAAGATGCCTGTCCAAGCAGTTTGCTGACACGTTCAACTCACCATCAGCAAACCACTCAATTTTGAAATTGTCTTTGTCAAAACTGGTATTTTTAACTTGGGTAAATGGCTTTATCCAATCGACAATTTTAGCTTGCTCTGCCCAGAATTCATCTGGGTTCTCGATAGAGTGTTGATAACGTTTAAAGTAGTCTGCTTCAACAGTACGAGCTGTTTTTTTAAATTCCTCTGGTACTGGATAGATCTCATTCATACGCAACTTCCTTGATCTTGTGCATCCCATCTCGAGACTGTGGCTATTATTTTACTGGATCTTATTTGTATGCCTTTTCAGTATGATGACTCTCTCAAAGTCAAAACAATCCGACTTTGGTCATATATTGACCACTTACTCAAACATACGAAATTGTGAACATTTTTATAAAATTAAGTTGATTTAAAACATTTGTCTATAGCTTTTACTTTTATAATTTTTTTAAGTTTTGATGGTTTTGACCATCAACAAAGTTTATTTTAGCTTTTAGAAGCAGTGCAGGAATAAAATAAGATGTTTGCCGAAACTCCCTCTTCACGACCACCAGAGCTTCCGTTTAAAGATAGTCCTTTTTCAATTCATGGTCGCTTTAACCGCATGAGTTATTTAGGTGGATATGGCCTAATTTATTTAATTACACTTATAGGTTATTTCATTTTAGCTTCCTTTCTTGGAAGTTTTCAGCTTTCAAGCGATCTATTTAATTTTGAGTTTTATAGCTCTCTCTCTGGCGTAAGTGCCTTAGTAATATGGGCTTTTTGGCTGTTTTTGATCTATCTCAATATTATTCTGGTCGTTCGGCGCTTACACGATTTAAATAAAAGTGGCTGGATGGGCCTGCTGTTATTTATTCCGGTGGTTCAGTTCTTTTTTATGATCTATTTATTACTTGCTTCTGGTACTGCAGGCCCAAATCAGTATGGCCCTGTTCGGCCTTCAACCTTTATCGAGAAACTGATGGCTTGGCTTATTTTAATCGCTATTTTAATTAGCCTTATTTCTACCGCAGGCTTTTTTTACTACTTCTCTGGTATCGATACTATTCAAACCCCAACACAAATTTTACAAAAAGGAACGCAATACTTTTAATTAAAAAACACTTTATTATTTAGATGAACTCATTATAGTAGGCGCACATTTTATCTCCTACTATGATGAAAGCTAAAAAAGCTTTCATGAATTTATTTAATTAGAGACTTGTCGTGGCTGATGAACAAAAATCCTTAACGGATGTTGCAAAAAATACAGGCGAACTTTTGCAAGAAGCAGGTACTAAAACCACTCAAACGGTTTTAGCACATACCGAGAAATATCATGATGCCTATACTACTATCGACAAAATCGTAGATAGTTTTTGGGAACGTGTACCTTATATCTGCATTGCGATTACCGTTTTTATTATTTTTTGGCTACTGACCAAATTATTTAAATTCTTTGTGCGTAAGACTTTAGAAAATCGTTCTTATACTCGCCAAAATTTGGTTCTTGTTTTAAACCGTGTCGGTAGTACAGCAATCTTATTCTTTGGTTTCTTAATTGCTTTAGTCATTATGATTCCAGGGTTTACGCCAGGCCAACTCATGAGTGCATTGGGTATTGGTTCGGTCGCAATTGGTTTTGCATTTAAAGATATTTTCCAAAACCTGCTTTCAGGTATTTTGATTTTATTGAGCGAGCCATTCCGTATTGGCGATTCGATTGTAGTGAATTCACTTGAAGGAACTGTAGAAGATATTCAGATTCGTGCAACGTTCCTGCGCTCACCGGATGGCCGTCGTATCGTTATTCCAAATGCAACCGTTTATACGAGTGCTTTAACGGTAAATACGGCTTACCAACAACGTCGCTGTGAGTTCGTAGTCGGTATTGGTTATGATGACGATGAGCAAAAAGCAAAACAAATTATTTTAGATATTCTCAATAATGACCGTAATGTACTCAGCCAACCTGCTTTCTCGGTTAACGTGACAGCTCTAGCAGACTTCTCGGTTAACCTTACGGTACGTTGGTGGATTAATACCACTGAGACAGATATTTCGTCATCTACAAGCACTATTCAAGCTGAAGTAAAACAAGCCTTCAATGCAAATGGCATTAATATTCCTTACCCTATTCAGGAATTAAAAATGGCCGCTAATCATTCGCCATTGAATGCTGAGAACTCAGCTAAATAAACGCCCTAAAATATAAGAAATAGACGTTTCGGTTCTTAAAATACGGTTGCCTAAGCTCATCGCTTGGCAGCCGTTTTTTATGAGTAAATCAACTTCATAAGGAATAAATCCCCCTTCCGGCCCAACCACTACACTACAAGCATAGCCAATATTATTTGGCATACTCTGCTCGGCATAAGGGTGAGCCACGTAGGCAGGAGATTCTTCTGAAATTAGGGTTGGCAAAACGTCTTCAACAAAAGGTTTAAAACGTTTATACATTTGAATTTCAGGAACAATTGTGTCGCCTGCTTGCTCAAGTCCAAGCGTAACGTATTGATCAATTTGCTGTAAAAATGGAGTTTGCCAATAGCTTTTATCAACGCGATAACTATGAATTAGACTTATCTTTTCAACACCTAAAGTCACACTGTCCATAATTAGACGGCGTAAAACTTTTGGTCTTGGCAAAGCCACAATTAAATGAGCTGGAAGTTTTGCTGGTACTGCTTCTTCACGAATAGGGCGTATACGGACTTCGTGCTCATTCATTGAAACAATTTCAGTGATATAACGGACGCCGTTGCGAATACCAACTTTTAGGTTCTGGCCGACCGTGATATCAAGATGTTCACGTAAATGTTGTAATTGACGTTTTGAATGGATAGACCATGTATCCGATTGAACATCTTCAGGCTCTAGTAAAACAATATTCATGATTTTTCGGCCAGATAGCGATTAATCACCCCGATATGTTTTTGTAATGAACCTTGATTACGATGCAATACTTTATGCGCCTGTGCCACTAGCTGTTCAGTCGCCTCAGGCTCTGCCAGACACGCTAGCCAGATATCAACGACCTGCTGTGCATCTTGAGCGATAAGCACAGCATTTTCATAAATGAATTCATCAACAATCGTTTGAAAGTTAAAGTAACGCGGTCCAACCACTGTAGGTACATTTAAAACCATAGGTTCTAAAATGTTATGTCCACCACCCGGCTCATTTAAAGAACCACCTACAAAGCACACCTGACTTAAGGCATACCATAACCAAAGCTCCCCCATGCTGTCGGCTAAATAAACCTGTGTGCTCGCATGGATACTCTGTCCCATACTTCTACGATGCGTAACTAAATTTAAATTTTGGCAAATTTCAAATACTTCGTCGAAACGTTCAGGATGACGAGGCACCACAATACACACCAACTCACGGTCTGAATTTAAATGAGGCACAAGTGCTTCTAAAATTTGTTGTTCTTCAGGTGCATGTGTACTGGCAATCGTCACAACCTGACGGTTTTCCAAATACCACTGCTGATGCAATTGAACAGCTTGCTTAATAAAAGCCTCAGGTGCATGAATATCAAATTTAATATTTCCAACAACCTGACTTTTATGCTCGTCTAAACCAAGTTCGACATAACGCTGACGGGTTGCACTATCTTGTGCTAATACCCAATCGATTTGCTTTAACATACCGGCAGTTAAACTTGAGACTTTACTATAGCCTTTTGCTGACTTTTCAGATAAACGAGCATTAAGTAATAAACATGGTACATGCTGTAATTTGGCTTGATCAATTAAATTTGGCCAAAGCTCAGTTTCAACTAATGCTAAAAGTCTCGGTTTGTATGATTCGAAGAATTGTTTTAAAAGAGGCTTTTGATCTACAGGCAAATAAACTGCTTGGAATAAATCTAAATATGGCTCTTTTAAAAAAAGTGACTTAGCGCGTGCCTGACCAGTTTTTGTAGTATTGGTCACTAAAACTGGCTGGCCTAGTTTGAGATAGTGCTCAATAAGTGGCTGCGCAGCATTGGTTTCTCCAACTGAAACCGCATGAAACCAGATGGCTTTTATATTTTTCGGATCTTCAAACGGCCCAAATCGTTCCAGACATTCCTGATGATATAATTCCAGACTTTCTGCACGTCTTTTTATTCGCCAACGATAAAAAGGTTTTAATAAATGGAGTGCTGTGTTGTACCAAAATGGGGTCGCCAAGCGGTTTGCCTCAAATAGTCAAAATTTAAAAACTGGGGAAAATATAACATAGATAAAAAAAATGGCAGAGTTTCGATACCTAAACTCTACCATATACAAGAAAAGTCATTGACTGAACTCACAAAAGAGCAAGTTCAGCACATAGTAAATCTAAATAAAATAATGATTTTAAGAAGCTTCTAAAGCAGGATAGTCCGTATAACCTTCAGCACCTTTAGCATATAAAGTCGTTGGTTGAAGCTCATTTAATGGTAGACCTTGCTCTAAACGTTGTAATAGATCAGGGTTAGCAATATAAGCCTTACCAAAAGATACAGCATCTGCCTGACCTTCACGCAAAATACGTTTTGCTGATTCTGGTGTCAGGTTTTCATTAGCAATCCATACACCATTAAATTTTTGACGTAATTGTGGACCGATACTATCGGCTGCTTCATATTCACGAGAGAAAATGAAAGCTACATTACGTTGACTCAATTGCTCAACCACATAACCGAATGTTGCTAATGGGTTTTCATCACCCATATCGTGTGAATCGCCACGCGGTGCAATATGTACACCTACTCGGCCAGCGCCCCACACCTCAATAAAGGCATCAACTACTTCTAATAATAAACGAGCGCGGTTTTCAACCGGACCACCATACTCATCATCACGCTGGTTGGTATTACTTTGAAGGAACTGGTCAATTAAATAACCATTTGCAGCGTGTAACTCAACACCATCAAAACCTGCTGCTTTAGCCAGCTCTGCTGAATGTTTATACTGAGCAACAACTTCTTTAATTTCTTCAATCGAAAGCGCACGTGGTTTTACATATGGGCGCTTAGGACGTAATAAACTCACTTCACCCGCAGGTTGAATCGCACTTGGTGCAACAGGAATATCGCCATCCAAAAGTTCAGGATCTGAAATACGGCCCACATGCCAAAGTTGAACTACAATTTTTGAACCTTGCGCATGAACTGCTTCAATAATCTTGTTCCACGCTTGTGCCTGCTCTTGTGACCATAGTCCTGGAGTGTCTGCATAACCCACAGTTTTTGAACCAATAACTGTTGCTTCAGTGAGAATGAGACCAGCATTTGCACGTTGCTGATAATATTCCACCATTAAGTCGTTTGGAACACGGCTTTCGCCACTACGTGCACGTGTTAATGGGGCCATTACCAGTCGATTTTTAATTTCAAAATCACCAACTGTTAAGGGAGTATTGAGTTCAGCCATGATCGCCTCGACTTACACTTTATTTGTTTTAAAGTGTTTGTTTTAAATGTTCGATATATTGCTGAATCAAAGCTTCGTTACGTGAAAAATAAGACCATTGTCCATATTTTTGGACCTGAATGAGACCTGCCTGCTGTAATACAGACAAATGATTGGACATGGTAGACTGAGCTACTTTACCCAAACGTTCAATATGACCTGCGCAAACCCCTTTTTCAAAACTACCACCACACTCTTCTACCGGTAAATAATGCGCAGGTTCTTTTAACCATTGCAGAATCTGCCGACGCAGAGGATTGGCTAGGGCTTTGCTAATTGCATCAATATCCATAGGCTCAACACGTCTTTTAAACGAACAAAGCTTCGTTCAGCATTTCGAAAACATAATATCGCATTTTTTCGATATTCATATCCATTTTTTTCGATATTCATATCGTATTTTTCCGATTAACTTCCGATCACTGAACTGCTTTGCCGTTTTAATCGCTAAAAATTTAAGAGTTTTAGAGAACTAAAAGTTCAAAAGACTCTTATAACCCCTGCTTTAAACTCGCTTCGATGAAACGATCAAGGTCACCGTCAAGAACTGCACCAGTGTTTGAGTTTTCAACACCTGTACGTAAGTCCTTAATACGAGAGTCATCAAGTACATAAGAACGAATTTGGCTACCCCAACCAATATCAGACTTCGAGTCTTCAAGTGCTTGAGCTGCTTCATTACGTTTTTGCATTTCTAGTTCATACAATTTTGCACGTAACTGTTTCCATGCATGATCACGGTTCGCATGTTGTGAACGCTGGTTTTGACACGCAACCACAATACCAGATGGAATGTGCGTCAAACGAACTGCTGAATCTGTTTTGTTAATGTGCTGACCACCTGCACCAGATGCACGGTAAGTATCAGTACGAACATCAGAAGGATTAATATCGATTTCGATATTGTCATCAACTTCTGGTGAAATAAATACCGCAGAGAATGAAGTATGACGACGGTTACCACTGTCGAATGGTGATTTACGCACTAAACGGTGTACACCAGATTCTGTACGTAACCAACCGTATGCATATTCACCTTCAACGCGAATCGTTGCAGATTTGATACCTGCTACATCACCATCAGATACTTCCATAAGTTCTGCTTTAAAACCGTGACGTTCAATCCAGCGCATATACATACGTAATAACATTGAAGCCCAATCTTGTGCTTCTGTACCGCCTGAACCTGCCTGAATCTCGACATAGCAAGGATTCGGGTCCATTGGGTTGCTAAACATACGGCGGAATTCAAGTTTTGCTAATTCTTCTTCGGCAGCGCCAAGCTCAGATTGGACATCTACCAGCAAGCTTTCATCATCAGCCTCAACAGCTAAATCGAGCATTGCTTTGGCATCTTCAAGCTGTGTAGACAAGCCATCTAATACATTAATAACGTTTTCTAGTTCGCCCTTTTCTTTTGCCATTGCCTGAGCACGGTTTTGATCATTCCAGATCGCAGGGTCTTCTAACTCACGTAAAACTTCTTCTAAACGTTCTTTTTTCAGATCGTAGTCAAAGATACCCCCGTAGTGTTTGGCTACGATCAGTTAAGTCTTTCAATTGGTTTAGATAAGGATTAATTTCCACGCGAGTGTTCCCATAAAAACAGATAAACAGTCGAATATTTTATCATAGCTATGGTTATCTTCGAACCTGCTTTAATTTATAACTGTCATTTCAATTTATAAATTTTTTAATTTTCTTTCAGAAGATTTTAAGCTTAATTCGTAACATCCCCATACAAAATTGGGTACTTTTCCAGCATTTTTGAATTTCTACACAAAATCTCCTCAATTTTAATAAAATAAAACATTATGTTTTAATTATTTAAAATCAATATATTAAATTAAATATAGTTACAGAAAAAGCACATGGTTACAGTCCGGTTACTTGCCCAAGATTGACGGTAAATGTTTTTGCTCTAGACTAAAAGTTGTAACAAAACATTTATAAAATCGTTTTTAAGAGGGGAGAGATTCCATGAAAAAACTAGCAATTGCATCAGCTCTTTTATCTGCACTTGCAGTAAGTGGCGCAGCAAACGCTTACCAAGCTGAAGTTGGTGGTTCTTACACTTATCTTGATCCAGATAACGGCAGCAGCGTAAGTAAATTTGGTGTTGATGGGACTTATTATTTCAACCCTGTTCAAACACGTAATGCACCGCTTGCTGAAGCAGCATTCTTAAACCGTGCAAGCAACGTTAACGCACACGTTAACTATGGCGATAACAGCGGTACTAAAGATACTCAATATGGCGTAGGCGTTGAATACTATGTTCCTAACACTGACTTCTACCTTAGCGGTGATGTAGGCAGAAATGAACGTGAAATCGACAACACAAACTACGATCAAAAAGTTACAACTTATGCTGCTGAAGTAGGTTACTTACCAGCACCAGGTTTGTTACTTGCTTTGGGTGTTAAAGGTTATGACGAAAAAGACGGTAAAGACGGCGCAGATCCTACCGTTCGTGCGAAATACGTAACTCAAGTTGGTCAACATGACGTAAACCTTGAAGCGTATGGTGCGTTTGGTGACCTTGACGAATATAAAGTGCGTGGTGACTACTACATCGATAAAACTTTAAGTTTAGGTGTGGACTACTACAACAATGACTTAACTGATAAAGACGAATGGGGCATTAATGCTAAAAAATTCTTAAATCAGCAAGTAAGTCTTGAAGGTCGTATTGGTTTCGGTGATAACGACAACACTTATGGTGTTCGTGCAGCATACCGCTTCTAATCTTACCTAGATTTAAAAAATCCGCTCAATTGAGCGGATTTTTTTATTGATTTAAATGCACAATTCGTAGCTGTAAGCTCACATTGCCATTAAAAACATTACGGTCTATTTCATAAACTAAATGTACATGATCACGCATTGGATCAAACTCGAAGCGGCCGGCTGCGTTAAAAGCAATCGCATCGAAACTGTATTGATCTATCGCTAGTCTAAGTTTCAGGTGTGTCTCTTTGAGCCAACGGAAATCGATAACTTTAAAATTTCCCTCAAATTGAGGCAGTGGAAATTTTTGTCCCCATGGCCCTAACTGCTCAATCCAGTTCAAGGTATCTAACTGCAAAGCAGAGACAGGTAACTCACTATCAGTCCATAATGTCGCTTGAAAGATTGATTCATCCATCGCAGCGACACAATCATTAAATACTGTCTTAAAAGCTTCAAAGTTTTCTTTACGAATCGTAAGGCCGGCTGCCGCAGCATGTCCACCAAAATGGCTGACCAACTCAGGATGTTGTTCAGCAACTTGCTCAATAGTATCTCGAATGTGAACACCATCGATTGAACGTGCTGAGCCCTTAATATGAATGCCATCCTCATCGGGTGCAAAAACAATCGTTGGCCGATGAAATTGCTCTTTCAAACGCCCCGCGACAATCCCGATGACACCTTGGTGCCAGTTTTCTTCAAATAGAACAAGCGCCGGTGGGATATCCTGTTGTGAAAGCTGCAAATTATCTAAAGCCGATAAAGCTTGTTGTTTCATCTCCCCTTCAACTTGGCGGCGGTCTATATTTAGCTGATTTAATTGTTGAGCAATTGGATAAGCAGTTTCCATCGAATCTGCTAATAAACACTCGATCCCAATGCGCATGCTCTCCATGCGCCCTGCTGCATTAATCCGTGGTCCAAGCACAAAACCTAAGTCTTGCGCACGTATTGAAGTTGCTTCCCGACCAGCAATATCGAGTAAAGCTAAAATCCCTACTCGACACTGATGTTGCTGAATACGTTTTACACCGGCATCAACCAAAATACGGTTGTTATAATCCAAAACAGCAACATCGGCATAAGTTCCCAAAGCGACTAAATCTAAATATTGAGTCACTTTACTTGTGCTTTTGCCTTGTCTATTGCGTAGACTCGCCAAATTGGCAAGTACATAAAAAGCAACGCCAACACCGGCAAGCGCCTTACTTGGAAACTCACATCCTAATTGGTTCGGGTTTACTACCGCCTCAGCAAGCGGGGTTTCTTTGGTCGTTAAGTGATGATCGGTAATAATTACTTGCATGCCTAAGGCATGTGCTGCATCAACACCAGCATGGCTGGAAATTCCATTATCTACCGTAATTAATAGATCGGGTTGATAAGTTTGATAAGCAAGCTCAGCAATGGCTGGAGTAAGGCCATAACCATATTTGAAACGATCTGGTACCAGATAGTCGACTTTTGCTCCCATATCGCGAAGCACGAGCATCATTAAAGCAGTGCTAGTTGCACCATCAGCATCATAGTCCCCTACAATAACTATTTTTTTCTGCTCATCGATGGCTTGGTCCATTAATGCGACAGCAGCGTCCAACCCTTTGAGCTCTGGAGCAAGCAGGTTCTTAAGTTTTAGCTCTAATTCTTGTTCAGATTGCACCCCACGTCTTGCCAAAATCTCGGCAATAAACGGAGGCACGCCCTGAAACTGTTCAGGGCGCGTCAATAAAGGTCTTTGTTTAATTTGTATTTTTGTCATTTAAGGCATCAGTCGGTGCAATGTCCATTGACCGTCGATTTTTTCATAACTCAAGCGGTCATGTAAACGATTTGGTCGTCCTTGCCAGAATTCATAATAGTCCGGTTGCAGACGATATCCGCCCCAAAACTCTGGCTTATCGAGTACTTCACGGCTTTGAACTTGTTGTTGCAAGTCTTGAAAACGCTGTTGCAACAACTCTCGGCTTTCTATCTTACCGCTTTGCGGTGTACTGATATGAGCTGCAATCTGGCTATCACGTGGACGCTTATGATAATAGTCGGTAGATTCCTGTTCAGGAATTTTGACGACATGACCACCCACTCGTACCTGACGCTCTAAGCTAGGCCAATAAAATAACAGTTCAGCATAGGGATTTTCTGCCAAATCTGCCCCTTTCTGACTGTCATAGTTGGTATAGAAATCATAACCTGCTTCTGTCGCACCGCGTAACAATACAGTTCTGACATGTGGACGACCGCTAGCGCTCGCAGTTGCTAAAGACATCGCATATGGTTCGTGCAAGTTGGCGGCTAAGGCATGATTAAACCAACCTAAGAATTGTTCGTGCGGATTACTCGCGACTTGTGTTTCGTACAATTCACCTTGTTCATAGCTTAAACGTAATTCACTTAAGTCTTTAATGACGTCACTCATGCCATACACCTTATGCAACTTGCGCTTGTGAACGGACTGCATTTGCTAAATGTTCAGCCAAAGCATTCACTTCTTGTTCGTCATCGCCTTCAACCATGACACGAATGACTGGCTCAGTTCCAGACTTACGAACTAAAATACGTCCACGTCCTTTAAGCTGTTCTTCTGCTTTATTGAACTCAGTCACTAATGCTGGAATGGAGTATGGATCAAGCATTTGTTCTAAACGTATATTTACAAGCACTTGTGGGAATAATTTAAAGTCCTGAACCAATTCATGGAGCGCTTTATTTTGCTCAACCATTACAGTTAACACTTGAAGTGCTGCAATAATCGCATCACCTGTTGTGCTCTTATCTAACGTTAAAATATGTCCAGATGGTTCTCCACCTGTGACCCATCCATTTTCATCTAATGCTTGTAATACATAGCGGTCACCAACTTTTGCACGAACAAAGCCAACGTTTGCTTTTTCAAGTGCAATTTCAAGCGCCATATTACTCATAACAGTACCAACAATACCTACTGGCTTGTTTTTCGCTTGAGTCGCCAAAATATATAAGATGTGGTCACCATCAATTAAGTTCCCAAACTTATCAACCATCACGACACGGTCGGCATCGCCATCAAAGGCAATTCCTAGATCAGCTTCTTGCTCAACTACTGCTTTTTGTAAACTTTCTGGGTGAGTCGAACCACAGTTTTCATTAATATTTAAACCATCTGGTTCGTTGTACAGAGCAACAACTTTGGCACCTAACTCACGGAAAACTGAAGGCCCAACGCTATAAGCTGCACCATGTGCACAATCCACAACAATTTTTAAATTATTTAAATCGAAGTGATATGGAAATGTAGACTTACAAAATTCAATGTAACGACCATTTGCATCATTTACACGAACACTTTTACCTAAGTTCGCAGTGTCATCAATAAATAACTCTTTTTCTAATTCTTTATTAATTTCTTCCTGTAATGCATCTGGTAATTTTTTACCTTCACTTGAGAAAAATTTAATTCCATTATCAAAATAAGGATTATGTGATGCAGAAATAACAATACCTGCATGCGCATGTAAGGCACGGGTAAGATGTGCAATAGCCGGTGTCGGCAATGGTCCAAGTAAGTGAACATATACGCCAGCAGCGTTTAATCCCGCCTGCAAAGCAGACTCTAAAATATAGCCAGATAAACGTGTATCTTTTCCTAATACCACAAGCGGTTTATTTTTTGGACTCGTTCGTTTTAATACCTTCCCTGCGGCGAACCCGAGTTTTAAAGCAAACTCTGGTTTAATCGGCATTTGCCCAAATTTTCCACGAATACCATCCGTTCCAAAATAACTCATAGCTTATCTCATTTTACGCCACTTCAGCCGTGGCTCATTTCATATATGGCTATTCTGCCATATCTATTTTCATCAGATTTACTTTACACCAAAAACAAAAAGCCGTCAGTGTACTGACGGCTTTCTTACTTGATTTGGTTACTAAAATCTAACCAACACGATAGTTCGGAGCTTCTTTAGTAATCGTTACATCATGAACATGTGACTCAGACATGCCCGCTGAAGTAATTTTCACAAATTTCGCATTTTGGCGAAGGTCTTCAATCACTGATGAACCTGTATAGCCCATAGATGAACGTAAACCACCCATCATTTGATGAACGATATTACCCATTGGGCCTTTATATGGAACACGACCTTCAATTCCTTCTGGTACTAACTTTTCAGCACCTGCTTTTGAATCCTGGAAGTAGCGGTCAGCAGAACCTGTCGCTCCAGCCATTGCACCTAATGAGCCCATACCACGATATGCTTTGTAGTAACGGCCTTGGAAGAATTCAACCTCACCAGGCGCTTCTTCAGTACCCGCTAGAAGTGAACCAACCATGATTGTGCTTGCACCCGCACCGATCGCTTTTGCCATATCGCCAGAGAAACGGATACCGCCATCTGCAATTAGAGGAATTTGATCTTTAAGTGCATTAGCAACGCTGTCAATCGCAGAAATTTGCGGCATACCAATACCTGCCACAATACGTGTCGTACAGATAGAACCAGGACCAATACCTACTTTTACAGCATCTGCGCCTGCATCTAATAATGCCAATGCAGCATCACCAGTTGCGATATTACCGCCAATCACTTGGACTTGAGGGAAGTTTTGTTTTACCCAACGTACACGTTCAATAACACCAGCAGAGTGGCCGTGTGCTGTATCAACAACAATGACGTCAACACCAGCTTCAACCAATGCTTCTACACGACTTGGTGTTTCAACGCCTGTACCTACCGCAGCACCAACACGTAAACGACCAAGATCATCTTTACAACTATTTGGATAACTCTCAGCTTTACGGAAGTCAGTTACCGTAATTAAACCTTTAAGTTCGTTGTTTTCGCCAACGACCAAAACTTTTTCAATGCGATGCTTTTGCAATAATGCTTGAATATTTTCTTTAGACTCGCCTTCACGCACAGTCACCAAACGATCTTGGCCTGTCATGATGTTGCTAACAGGTTGTTCCAAGTTAGTTTCAAAACGTGTATCACGGCCTGTCACAATACCAACAACCTTGCCGTCTTTAACAACAGGTACACCGCTAATGTTATTAGCGCTGGTAATTGCAATAAGTTCACGTACTGTGGTTTCTGGGGTTACAGTGATTGGATCTTTCACCATACCCGCTTCGAATTTTTTCACACGGCGTACTTCTGCAGCTTGAGCAGCAATATCCATGTTTTTGTGCAAAATCCCGATACCACCATTTTGCGCCATTGCAATCGCCATACGTGACTCAGTCACCGTATCCATTGCAGCTGAAACTAATGGGATATTTAAGTGAATGCCGCGAGTTAAACGTGTCTTTAAAGAGACATCTTTTGGGAGAACAGTAGAGTAGGCAGGAAGTAATAAGACATCATCGAAGGTTAGCGCTTCTTGAACGATGGTCAGCATAACAATCTCACTGGTAAATTCCGTGAGCTATTATAAACAAATTTCAATGCAATTTTCATATTATCTTTGCCTTTTTCAGCAATAGATATTTACCTACTCTAAATATTTCTCACTTATTATCGTGTTAGCTCATATTTAACTCACCTGATCATAATCATGATCATTTTCTGAATCTGCTGGGCTTACCTCAATCAAAGGAATCAATTGGTGCGCCAAGCGTGCTTTATTACACTGTTCATCTGCAATCTGTACTTCTTTACAGGTAGAACTACGCACAGCATAAATAGAACAACCTACCTCTTTACCAATTTCACCTGTTAGAGCCTGACATCGTGGCTGAGCTTGATTGGTTCCACGCATACACGAATAAACGGGTGTTAAAGGTTCAACGAGATGTTCATCCATTAACTCGGCCTCAGCCCAATAAAATGAAACCCGAAAATGTGCACAACACGCCCCACAGCGTAGGCACTCATCTGGAGTCGCAACTTGAGATAACATTTTTATTCAAATTCTCGTCATCAAAAATTTTTTTCTATGGCGCAAAATCCTAAAAAAATTTCAAATTGGACTCAAGATATTGAAGATAACTTTTTATGTCGGACAGCTAAAAATTTGCTCAGTCATTAAATCTACGCCGCATGGTAAGGTCTCAATCCAGTCTAAAAACTGATTAATCATTTCTTTACCAATAAATGGAGTACCATGCTGAGGTACAATCATCTCAATATCCATTTGACGGACCATGTTGACCCATAAACGAATAACTTTATTGGAGCACATATAGCGCTGATGAAAAGCCTTCATTTTCATCACATGGGCATCAAAATCTTTGAGAGGCTGACTTGCATCCTCCACAATAGAAGCCCCCATATCACCAGAAAATAAAATCTTGGCAACTGGATCATAAAACTGAAAATTACCTACCGAATGTAGGAAATGGGCCGGAACCATGACAAGCTTTGATTCGCCTAGTTGAATCACTTGACCACGATCTGGTAGCTCAATTAGACGATCTTCCCAATTTCCTTTCATACGCTCACTCATAAATGATGAATTTAAGTGAGGTAAAAATCGTGCCCACAATTTAGAGGCCACCACCTTAGCATCGGTATAAACCAGCCAACGAGGCATTGAAGTAATAATATCTGGGTCCTGATGTGAAGCGATTACATAGTCCAAATTTTTAAGACGAGTATATTTATTAAGTTCCATCGTCAATGGAACGTAGGTCAAGTCGCCACCTGGGTCAATAACGGCTGCTCGTTCATGATCAATAATTAAAAATTGATTGGCTTGTATGCCTTCCCCTTTGACCAAACTGGTAAAACTAATACATTTATGTACGCCATTATCAAATAATATCTGTGATGTTGTTTTTTCAAACCCCATACAATTCCCCAAAAAAATTTTAAATATTAGATATTTTTATATCCCTACTAAAATAAAGGGATTCTAAAGTGCTTGCAATGAATTAATTGATATTTCTCATAATATTTTAAAATAGATTTTACTTTTCTTATTCTAGAAATGAATCATCAAGAAATTGAGTAATCCTCTAACATTTTCTTAAATAAGCTATATCGTAAAGTTTAACTTCTTCAAAGCTCAAAAAAAACGCACTCTTCATGAATGCGTTTTTATACAAATTGAAAATAACTTAGAAGAAATAATGTTGTACTAGCGTAGAAACACCTACAATGAAGAAAATAGCTGCACCAATTTTATGAATCAGTGAGATAGAGAGACGTTCAGCTAATTTATTACCAATAAATACAGCTGGTGCATTGGCAATCATCATACCTAATGTTGTACCTAGCATCACCCAGAAAATACTGTCATAGCGTGCAGCTAAAGCGACTGTCGCAATTTGGGTTTTATCACCAATTTCTGCTAAGAAAAATAAAATAAAGGTTGCCCCAAAAACACCAAATTTTTGCCATTTATTAATACTATCGGTTTCATCATCGAGCTTATCCGGAATAAGCATCCAGAATGCCATACCAATGAAACCAACAGCGAGTACCCAGACTAAAATTTCAGGGCTTAGAACTGTGGTAATCCATTGTCCAAGCACAGCAGAAATACCATGATTAATAAGTGTTGCTAAAAGAATCGCAATTAAAATAGGAATTGGCTTACGGAAACGCGCAGATAGTAAAAGTGCCAACAATTGAGTTTTATCGCCCATTTCAGCGAGGGCAACAATCGAGGTAGAAATCAGAAATTCTTGCATGTCGGTTCTCTGGCTAGCATAAATGCCTATGACCTACCCCTCCTGCTAGCCAAATATCATAAAATGATTGCAGAGTGGTAAATCAAAGGTCTTGCCAACTCAGAAACGATGAGACGTTTAAGCTATGATGACCATGTTCTGTTGAACAATTATGTTGACCATCACCTATTCACCTTTGCTGTGAATAGCGGCTACTCCCCAATGAAGTATGCGTCTATTATATTCAAGTCAGTCGATTTTTCAAACTTTCAAGTAACAAATTTTATCCACGCCCACACGACTAATCGTGCAATACCTAATATCACTGCAAAATAAGCACTTATATGAATAAAACCAATAGGGCTACTGCTCGTTCCAGCCTGATATTCAAAAGGCAAAATCAAAGTAGCAACAAACACCTCAAAACCCATCACCACATAAGTCATCCATTCCCAGGGGAAGTGTAAAATACTGACCCATAATCCCATCAATAAAAACACAATCAATAGTAAGGGCAACATAATTTTCAGAAAACCCAACATTTACTACTTCTCCTTTATGTAATAACGAGAAATTTTTCCTCACTCTCGATAAATCCTGCTTAATGTGTAGATTAACCTAAAAATTAAGTCAAACAGACATTAAAACAAAACCCCGCCGAAGCGAGGTTTTAGTATGTTCTTTCAAAGCATTAGATTAATAAAGTACGAATATCTTTAAGAAGTTTCGTAAGTTTATTTGTAAAGCGAGCTGCATCCGCACCATTAATTACACGGTGGTCATAAGACAATGACAACGGCAACATTAAGCGTGGATCAAAGTCTTTACCATTCCATACAGGCTGCATCGTTGCAGGTGAAATACCCAAAATTGCAACTTGTGGCCAGTTAACTAGTGGGGTAAATGCTGTACCGCCAATTGAACCTAAGCTTGTAATCGTGAAGTTAGCACCTTGTAAATCTTTCGGTGTTAATTTCTTATCACGCGCTTTTTTACTGAGCTCACCTAATTCAACAGCAATTTGCTTAATTGATTTTTGGTCAGGATTACGTAGTACAGGTACTGTCAAACCATCTGGAGTTGCAACAGCAATACCCATATGGATTTCATTACGGAGTAATACAGATTTCTGATCATCTGCCAAGTGACCCGCGAAATAAGGCTCTTCTTTCAACAAGTGTGCTACAGCTTTTGCAATAAATGCCAAAATTGTTAGGCTCACACCTTGTTTCTTAAAGCCGTCTTTCAACTCACCACGCCAAGCTTCTAACTCAGTAATATCTGCAAGGTCAAACTGAGTTACTTGTGGAATGTAATTGTTTAAAGACAACTGCGGAATTGATACTTGCTGCAGACGCGTCAGTACTTTTTCTTCCACGCCACCAAAAGCAGTAAAGTCAGGAAGCTTTGGTAAACCCGAAACTGCTGGTGCAGCCGCAGCAACTGGTGCCGCTTGTGGTGCCGTTAAACGACTCTTCACATAAGCAAAGATATCTTCTTTAACTACACGGCCATGCTCACCAGAAGTTTTAACTTGTGACAAAATCACGCCAAGTTCACGAGCAAGCTTACGAACAGCAGGACCTGCATATACTTTAGCGTTTTCTGCTTCTTGCTCTTTCGTTAACTTATCAGTGCCAGATGTAGGCGCCGCAGGTGCAGACTGTGTTGTAGCAGGAGCAGCTGCTTTAGGTGCTGCTGCCTGTGGAGCTGCGGCTGCTTCTGCTTTTGCCGCTGGTGCAGCAGCAGGTGCTTGGCCTTCAGCTTCAATTGTTGCAAGCAATATACCTTGTGAAACTTGTTGGCCTGCTTGCAAGTGAATTGCTTTTACAACACCAGCAACGGTACTTGGAACTTCCACAGTTGCTTTATCTGATTCAACTACAACAAGGCTTTGGTCTACATCAACTTTATCGCCAACTTGTACTAAGATTTCAGCAACAACTGCTTTATCTACGCCCAAGTCAGGAACATTGATATCAACTGGACCAGATTGAGTAGCAGCTGCCGCAACAGTTTCTTGCTTTGTAGCAACTGGTTCAGCGGCTGCAGCTGGAGCTGGTGTAGTAGCAGGAGCTTCTGCTTGCGCATTAGATGCAGCTGCTGTTTTCACTTGAATAAGAACAACACCTTCTTTAACGGTATCGCCTTCTTTCACTTGAATACTTTCTACAGTACCAGCAACGCTACTTGGAACTTCCACAGTTGCTTTATCTGACTCTACAACAACAATACTTTGTTCAACATCGATCTGGTCACCCACTTTAACGAGGATTTCACCAACCAATGCTTTTTCAACGCCAATGTCAGGTACAGTCACTTCAACAGTAGAAGTTGATGTAGAGGCAGCAGGTTGAGCTGAAGCTTGAGTTTGCTGTGCAGGTGCTGGAGCAGCTGGCTTTTCAGCCGCAGGAGCTGGTGTTGGTTCCGGAGCTGCTTGTGCCGCACCTTCTGCTTCGATCTCAATCAAAGCAACACCTTCAGTCACATCATCACCTTGATTAATCAAGATGCTTTTTACGACACCTGCTGAAGTGCTAGGCACTTCAACAGTTGCTTTATCAGACTCAAGCACAACGATACTGTCGTCAACTTCAACACGGTCGCCAACTTTTACTAAAATTTCAGCGACGTTTGCTTTATCTACACCAATATCAGGGGTCTTAATTTGCATGCTTAGTTCCCCTCACCTGTTTGCGTTTCATTGTATTCAGCAACTGGCTGAACTTCCGGATGTGCTTGTGGAGCCCATGCAACCGGACGGTCAGTATCTAACTCAAAGTTAGAAATTGCATCTTTCACCAAACGTGCGTCTACTTCACCTTCGTCAGCTAATTTTTTCAAAGTAGCAACAACAATGTGGGCAGCATCAACACCAAAGAAACTACGTAAGTTCGCGCGTGTATCTGAACGGCCGTAACCATCTGTACCTAATGCAACAAATGGGCGACCATCTGGAAGATACGCACGGATTTGTTCGCTATAAGCACGCATATGGTCGGTAGCAGAAACTACGATACCTTCCGTACCACGTAATTGTTTAGATACCCAAGATTCCTTAACTTCTTCAGCAAGTGGGTGTAGGCGGTTGTATTCTTCACATGCCATACCATCACGTGCTAACTCATTGAAGCTTGTTACACTCCAAACATTTGAATGGATTTGGTATTCATCACGTAAGATTTTCGCAGCTTTAATCACTTCGCGAAGGATTACACCTGAACCAAGTAACTGGACAGTTGCTTTTTCATCTTTCTCGAATAAATACATACCACGTTTAATGCCTTCTTCAACGCCCTCTGGCATTTCAGGATGCTCGTAGTTCTCATTCATTACTGTTAAGTAATAGAACACACGCTCTTGGTTCACATACATGCGTTGTAAACCATCATGTACAATTACCGCTAACTCATAACCAAAACATGGGTCATAAGACACGCAGTTTGGAATCGTGTTTGCCAAGATATGTGAATGACCGTCTTGGTGCTGTAAACCTTCACCGTTCAATGTCGTACGGCCTGCAGTCGCGCCTAACAAGAAACCTTGAGCTTGTGCGTCACCCGCAGCCCATGCAATATCACCAATACGTTGGAAACCAAACATTGAGTAATACATGTACATTGGAATCATTGGCAAGTTATTAGTTGAATAACTTGTCGCTAACGCAGCCCATGCACTCATCGCACCTGCTTCGTTGATCCCTTCTTGTAACATGTGACCGTCTTTTGCTTCACGGTAATGCATTAACTGTTCTTGGTCTTCTGGCGTGTATTTTTGGCCGTGAGCAGCATAAATACCAAGCTGACGGAACATACCTTCTAAACCAAAAGTACGTGCTTCATCTGGAACGATTGGCACTACGCGGTCTTTAATCGCTTTTTCTTTAAGTAAAGCAGCAATTAAACGAACCATCACCATAGTAGTTGATTGCTCTTTGCCACCCGAACCTTTCAACACTGCATCAAATACAGATAATTCAGGAATTGCTAAAGATTCACTCTCACGACGACGTGCAGGCAGGTATCCACCTAAAGCTTCACGACGTGCTTTCATATATTTCATTTCTGGAGAGTTTTCACTTGGGCGATAGAATGGAAGCTCTTCTAATTGCTCATCTGAAAATGGAAGATTGAAACGGTCACGTACATATCTTAAAGAGTCAATTTGCATCTTTTTGATTTGGTGTGTTTTGTTTACCGCTTCAATTTCTTCAGACAAACCATAACCTTTAATGGTTTTCGCCAAGATCACTGTTGGTTGGCCTTTCGCTTTCATCGCTTCTGCATATGCAGCAAAAACTTTGTAAGGGTCATGACCACCACGGTTTAACGCATCAATATCTTCATCGCTTAAATCTTTTACAAGTTCCGCAGCTTCTGGGTACTTACCAAAGAATTTTTCACGTGTATACGCGCCACCTTTTACTTGATAACGTTGATAGTCACCATCAACAGCTTCTTCCATACGTGCTTTTAATGCACCGCTTGTATCTTTAGCAAGTAGTGGATCCCAATGACGGCCCCATACTACTTTAATGACACGCCAGCCTGCGCCACGGAAGATCGATTCAAGTTCTTGAATAATTTTACCGTTACCACGTACAGGACCATCTAGACGCTGTAAGTTACAGTTCACTACCCAAATTAAGTTATCAAGCTTCTCACGACCAGCCAGTGAGATGGCACCTAAGCTTTCTGGCTCATCCATCTCGCCATCGCCGAGGTATGCCCAAACTTTACGATCTTCTTCTTTGATCAGGCCACGGTTCATCAAATATTTTTGAATGTGCGCTTGATAAATCGACATGATTGGACCAAGACCCATTGATACAGTTGGGAACTGCCAATAGTCCGGCATTAAATACGGATGTGGATAGCTTGGTAAACCGTTACCGCCAACTTCACGGCGGAAATTACTTAACTGTTCTTCAGTTAAACGTCCTTCAAGGAATGAACGTGCATAAATACCAGGAGCACAGTGTCCTTGGTAATAAATCATATCTCCGCCAAAGTTATCGCTGTTTGCGCGGAAGAAATGGTTAAAACCTACGTCATATAATGTTGCACTTGATGCGAAGCTCGCCAAGTGACCACCTAAATCATCACCTGTTTTATTCGCGCGAAGTACCATTGCTAAGGCATTCCAACGAATCAATGCACGAATACGGCGTTCCATATCTTGGTCGCCTGGCATTGCAGGTTGTTCTTCAACAGAAATTGTATTTAAGTAAGGTGTATTGAGACGTTGAATTGGAACATGCTTAGCAATTGCTTGTTGGTAAAGTTTTTCCAACAAGAATGCCGCTCGCTCAGTTCCCATATGTTGTAAAACTGAATCGAATGCATCTTGCCATTCTTGGGTTTCTTGTGCGTCGGAGTCACCGTAAAACGCCATAATTCACCTGTTCCTTGTTCTCTAATCTACTTTGTATTTTTATCACGTTTTGCCCCTCTCAAGTTATTGCCACGGGTGAATGTGAGGGGGCTCTATTATTTTCTGAATGAATAGTCATTGACCGAGCAGTAAACAAAATAACAAAAAAACGCCAATATTGGCGTTTTTTTATACGATCATTGCGTTAAGAAAGGTTTATGTTCATTTCAGATTCATAAATTTAATAACCTTGAACTTTTATGAAACTCTATTAAGGCAACATTGCTAAGTAAGTTGATGGATTCTTACGTTGACCATCTTTAACTACTTCATAATGTAAATGCGGTCCTGTACAACGACCTGTACAACCCACATTGGCAATATGATCACCAGCAGAAACCTGATCACCCACACGAACCATTAAACGTGAAGCGTGTGCATAGCGTGTTAAATAACCATTACCGTGGTTAATTTCAACATATTGACCATAACCTGTACCCCAACCTGATTTAGTTACAATACCAGGACCAGTTGCATAGATCGGTGTACCACTTGGCGCAGACATATCCAAACCACCATGATGCTCTGCACGACCACCCATGGTACGGCCACCAAAGTTAGAAGAAACACGTACGCTATCCGGAAGAGGATGAGAAACTAACCAAGAATAAGGATTTGAAGAAGAGGCATTAAAAGAATTTTTTGCAGTCGTATGACCATATTTTTTTGCCAGTGAGTCATTGTTGAGCTCAACTGTTTTTGGGCGTAAAGTGACTGAAACTTTAGCACTTGCCGGAAGATCTAAATCATCAGGATGCGTATATGAACCTTGAGATAATGTTTTTGATAACTGTTCCAATCGATCTGAGTCAGTAGATTGGTTAATATTTTGATAATCTGCAAAAGCAACCGATGCTGCCGAAGCGGCAAGTGAAAACGCTAATAAAATACGACGCGTGTGCATAAAAACCTCTTGAAACTGTTCTTACTCAAGTTCCTTATGATCTCTTCCTTGATATCGGTTGAAATGAACGCTTAAGATTAGGACAAGAAACCATTCGAGAACGATCAATGTCTAAACCCGATAACGTTTTTCAACAATCCGGAAAACACATAAAAACAGGAAACCTTACGTTTCTAACAACGCAAGTCGCGCAATGGCAAAGACTTACGAAAATAATCCAACCCTTATTGCCCCAACCGGAACAATGGCAGGTCGTGTGTTATCAAAATGGCACTTTAATTATTACTGGTGAAAATCAGGCAATGATTAGTCAACTCAGCTATTTACAGAGCCAATATATATCTAAATTATCTCAACTTGAAGGACTAAAAGACCTACAAAGAATTCAAGTTCGCTTAAGAAATAAAACTATTCCTACAGCGCCCCCATCTGAGCCTTCTAAATCCATCCCCCCGGAAACACAAGAAATGTTACGTAGTGCTGCCGACTTCGTGAGCGACCCTAAGCTTAGCCAAGCTTTACTACGTTTGGCAAGCAATAAAAAATGATGAGCTTTCTATTCCTTAATTAGAATCGTTCTTATTATGTGATTAAAATCACAGTTTTTATTGTTACATTATAACATAGCCAAATAAAGACAATGACTTATGTCACACTCACGTATGGAATTGGACAGTCTTTCTCGTCATTAAATGTTACAATTTCATAATTACTCGGATCACTTTGAACATTGCGTAATAGCTGATTATTTAAAGCATGTCCTGATTTATAGCCATCGAACTTGGCAATAATTTGATGACCAAGTAAATACAAATCACCTACTGCATCTAAAATTTTGTGACGAACGAATTCATCGGCAAATCGTAGGCCTTCTTCGTTCACAACACCTGTATCATCTACACCAATGGCATTGTCTAGACTTGCCCCTAAAGCTAAATTATTTGCTTTGAGGTAATCTAAATCCTTCATAAAACCAAAAGTACGTGCCTCACTGACTTCATACACAAAGGTTTCAGTAGAAAAATCGATAGTCGCAGATTGATATTCTTTTGCAAAGGCAGGATGATCAAAATCAATCGTAAAGTTGAGTTGAAAACCATTATGTGGTCTAAAAATCGCTTTTTTATCATCAATTAAAGCTTCAACTGGCTTTAATATTCTTATAAATTTTTTCGGGGCATCTTGTTCACGCAAGCCACCTTGCATTAACAAATAAATAAATGGTCCAGCACTACCATCCATAATGGGGACTTCAGATGCTGACACTTCCACGATTAAATTATCAATTCCTAAACCGGCAATCGCACTCATCACATGCTCAATGGTACCTACTTTAATATCACCAGTAACAAGGTTTGAACACATGAATGCTTCTTGAATCAGCAATGCATTAGCAGGAATATCGACAGGTGGATCTAAATCGATACGGCGAAATACAATACCTCCATCCACGGTATGTGGAATGAAATTGATCATCACTTTTTGACCGCTATGAAGACCTATTCCACTCGCTTTTACCACACGATTGAGAGTACGCTGTTTCACCATGCTTTGTAACTTCTTTTTTAAAACCGCTATACGTTAGCATATTTAGTCATTGATCAAAAATAAAAAAAGGCAGTGTTTATACACTGCCTTTTAATAGATTGAATGCTATATTACTTACGTTGCTGATTTTTCAAGTAATCTTGAATGCTCATTGGAGAAGAACGCGGTGATGAACTTGGTGCATTATTCACATCATTTTCAGCATTTTGACGCTTATTAATTGCTGGAACGTCATCTTCATCTACAGATTGTGCAGATTGAGTTGCTGTATGACTTACAGTATTACGCTTTCTTGGTTCTGCATCAGCTGCATTACGTGTTAAACCAGTTGCAATCACAGTTACACGTAATTCATCACGCGCATCTGGATCAAATACTGTACCGTAGAAAATCTCGCCTTCATCAAGGTCAACAATTTGGTTAACCACATCAGTAATGATTTCAGTTTCACGTAACGTGATGTCATCACCACCTGTAATGTTAATTAACACGCCTTTTGCATTAATAATATTCACATTATCAAGTAGTGGACTACGGATGGCTTGTTCAGCAGCTTGACGAGCACGGTCTTCACCACGGCCTAAACCAGCACCCATCATTGCATAACCGCGAGTACTCATTGCAGTTTTCAAATCGGCGAAGTCAAGGTTAATGTGACCACGGTTAACCACAAGGTCAAAGATACTACGTACAGCGTTTAACAATACATCATCTGCCTTTTTATAGGCATCTTTCATTGAAATATCACCATACACGCTTAATAAGCGTTGATTAGGAATAATAATCAATGAATCAACATGTGCTTCAAGCGCTTCAATACCACGCTCAGCAGATTTTTGACGACGACGACCTTCAAAGTTAAATGGCGTTGTTACAACACCAACAGTCAAAATCCCCATTTCTTTAGCAACTTCGGCAACAACCGGAGCTGCACCAGTACCTGTACCACCACCCATACCAGCGGTTACAAATACCATGTCAGTTCCTTCAAGGTGCTGACGAATAATTTCACGGCTTTCTTCTGCGGCAACCTGACCTACTTCAGGGTTAGCACCAGCACCTAGACCACGTGTACTTTGCTCACCTAACTGAATTTTGAAAGGGGCATTCATACAGTCAAGTGCTTGTTTATCTGTATTGGCACAAACGAATTTAACACCCTGAATATCAGACTGTACCATGTGCTGAACGGCATTACCGCCACCGCCACCTACACCAAATACAGTGAAACGGGCTTGACCGTTGCCATCGTTTAGTTCATCTTCTATAAATTCAAATGAGGCCATGACCTTTAGGGTTCCTAATACATTATGGCAGTCACTTCAGCCCGTATACTGCCTTGATTTTCAAAAATAACTAATTTTAAGAATGCTGTGCAATACAAACCTTGTCAAGTACAGTGGTTTTCTCTTACAACTTCCTAACAATTCTACCAATAAATCCATACATCCTAAAAAATGGCTTTAAGTTTGCTATTAAACGCATTCCAGCCATTCACCATTCGTTCCCATACCGAACGGTCATTCCCCTCTTCAGGTTCCTCAACAGCTTCTTGTAATTCGCTTTGGCTAAACATAAGCAAACCAGCTGCTGTCGCATACATTGATCGGCGTAATGCAGCCTGATGCTGATCATCAGCATACACCTGTAATGGTGGATTACCTAAATGAGCAGACACACCCAGCATACGACGAGCCAAACTTACCATACCTTCGATTTGACAAGCATCGCCTGTCAACACTACACCATGATACAGGCCATGGATTGCACCGCTTTGTTCGAGTTCTTCGCGAATCTGGCTAAAAATCTCTTCATAACGCGCAATAATAATTTCTGATAACTCAATACGACTAATCGTTTGAGGGCCATCAATACCCTGAACTTGAATCATATGGTCAGGCTTAACAGCACTTAGATCAACACAGCCATGCAGAATTTTAATGCGTTCAGCTTCTTCAGTAGTTGTTTGCAACACAGCAGCAATGTCACGTGTCACATGCTCACCACCACGTTGTAATGTACGTGCTAAAGCCAAACGGCCATCTAAATAAACTGCCAGGTTGGTAATACCTGCACCGATATCAACAAGACAGACACCATATTCTTTTTCATCTTTCAGCAAACTTGCTTCAGCCGTAGCCAAGCAAGAAACTACCATTTTCTCAACACCAATGTTCGCACCTTTCATAGCACGATCAAGGTTTTGCATAGTGGCAATCGGCATCATCATGAGCTGATAGTGGCCAGTGATGCTGTGAGCAGTCATATTGATTGGGTTTTGGACCCATTCTGCAGAATCACCTAACTCAAACCCGAGTGGCACTGCACTCGCTAGATAGTAGTCTGAAGTCACATGACTTGCTTTTGCTAACTCTAATGCACGGACAACTTCATTGGTTGTAATCACATGTGCTGGGTTAGCAACAGGTGTGCGTCCAGAAGCATAGAAACTTTGCAACTCGGTACTCGGAATAGAGACCCACGCACTATGAATGCGACATTCGGCCATATTTTCCGCTTCAGCAACGGCGTTTTTAATCGCAGCAATGACTTTATCGAGACTTACAATTTTTCCTTTGTTCATGCCTCGATTGCGAGCAGTTGCCATACCGATAACCTGAATGTTATCCGGCGCATGAATTTTTCCAATCAAAACTGAAACTTTATGCGTCCCAATGTCAATCGCAACAACTGAGGGAACAGCTTCACTCATCACTCATACCATTTCTTTGTTGTCTAATACCAGGCAAATTGCCTATTTTAAAGCCACGTATTATGGCTTTGCTTTTGCACCACCTGCAATGCTTGTGTCATCACTCGTTACAACAAACTGACCATTCACAATTTTAGGTGGGGTTGCATTCTTCCATTGAATAGATAATCCATTACGATATCGCAAATCAATGGCTGAGATTTTCGTCCACACAGGTTTTAGGTCAGATTGTGCCAAGTGACTTAAACGTTGCAATTTATTCATTGTTTGATCTTGGTCAACAATAATTCGCAAACCAGAATCAAACTGCATAAACCAAGTCATTCGCTCTGTTAGATATAACTCTTTTAAACGCAAATTAACAGGATGGAATAACTGATTAATTTCATTATAGCGTCGCATCATCATTTTAGACTGGCTTACTGGACCATGTAACAGCGGAAGCTCAGGATGAAGTCTCGGTTCTGCCTCACTAAATACGTCACCACCATCGCTTAATAAGCGACCTGTTCCCCAACGGGCGATCGCATGTCGAGGCATCACACGAACACGAATACCATTTGGCCAGGCACGAGATACGACAACTCGGTCTACCCATGAAATTTCTAATGCTTTATCACGAATCTGCTCTAAGTCAGACGTAAAGTAATTATCTTTTACAATCGGCTGCACATATCGCATCACTTGCTGATTCTCAACCGGAGTTGTTGAACCTACCACCTCAAGCTTTGCGACAGTTGCATCAGTAATAACTTTATATAGACCGTAAATTCCGACCGCCAAGACTAAAAAGGCAATAACCAACAGCACCCATCCGCCAGCATTGGCAAGCTTTTGCTTGCGCGTAGGCGGTTTTTCATGAATGGAGGTAATCGCCGCACGTTTACGGCGCATGGAAGCCGGAAGTTGTGCCATATTTAAGCCGTACCTTCCAATGTTTGCTCAAGAATTGCAACACACAATTCATCAAAGCTATAGCCCACGGCTTTAGCAGCTTTTGGCACAAGTGAATGGCTGGTCATACCCGGCACAGTATTTACTTCTAGAAGCCAGAAATTACCTTGCTCATCCTGCATTGCATCAATACGGCCCCAACCTTCTGCACCTACAGCCTGAAAAGCGCGTAAGCATAAGGCTTGTAGTTTTTTCTCTTCGGTTTCGCTAAGACCGCAAGGAATGCCATATTCGACATCATTGCGTTGATATTTTGCTTCATAATCATAAAAAGCAACATCTGCTGGTGGCTGCAAACGAATAACAGGTAAAGGCTGACCATTTAAGAATGAAATCGTAAATTCGCGACCTGTAATCCATTTTTCTGCCATGACAACAGCATCGTGCTGAGTTGCCTTTTCAATTGCTGCTGCAAAGTCTTCAGCTTTTTCAACCTTACTCATGCCTACACTTGAACCTTCATGTACAGGCTTGATAATGACAGGTAAACCTAATTCAGCAATGACTGAGTCTAGATCTGTTTCTTTAGTAATAATGCGATATGGTGCAGTTGGTAAGTCACTACCTTGCCAGATTTGCTTGGTTTTAACCTTATCCATGCCTATTGCAGAACCTTGTACACCCGTTCCTGTATAAGGGATGTTTAACCACTCAAGCACACCTTGGATTTGACCGTCTTCGCCACCACGACCATGCAATACAATAAATGCACGGTCATAGTTTACAAGTTCAGTCACGCTACGGTCTTGCGGATCAAATGCCTCAGCCTGAACACCTGAACGTAACAAAGCGTCCAGAACTGCCTGACCACTATCTAAAGACACAGCACGCTCAGCCGATTTTCCACCAAGTAACACAGCAACTTTGCCGAATTTTGTAGCATTTGACACGTTTAAATCCTTAACCCGATAATTCAATACTTTTTGTTTATTTCACATACAAATGGTGCTGTGCAAGTTCTACTGAAATTGCTCCAACGTTACCTGCACCTTGCGTTAATAACAAGTCATTTGGTTGTAACACATTTTGCATGATGTTTTGCAAATTACCTTCAACCGGATCAATTAAAATCGGCTCAACCTGACCACGCAAACGAATACTACGCGCCAAAGTACGGCTATCTGCGCCAACAATTGGTTTTTCTCCAGCCGGATAAACTTCTAGTAATAATAATTGGTCGACTTGAGATAAAACTTCAATAAAGTCATCAAAACAATCACGAGTACGAGAGTAACGATGTGGTTGGAAAAGCATCACTAAACGACGGTCAGGATGACTTTGACGAGCAGCTTTAATCGTAGCTTCCACTTCTTTAGGGTGATGTCCATAGTCATCGACTAATTTCACATTACCTTCACCAAGCTCAAATTCACCTTGTACTTGGAAGCGACGTCCAACACCACTAAAGCCTTTTAATGCACGACTAATTGCTTCATCAGAAACACCTTCATCAGTTGCAACACCAATCGCAGCCAACGCATTTAAAACATTATGTAAACCAGGCTGATTAATGGTTAAACGCAACGGCTCACGGCCTTTACGCAATACCGTGAAGTGCGAACGCATGCCATCTTGTTCTACATCAATTGCACGGATGTCATTATCTTCGTTAAAACCATAAGTAATAACTGGACGACCTACACGCGGCAAAATCTCACGAATATTTGCGTCATCACCACAAACTACAGCTAAGCCATAGAATGGCAAGTTATGAAGGAACTGTACGAAAGTATCTTTTAATTTATCAAAACTGCCTTCATAAGTGTCCATATGGTCAGCATCGATGTTGGTCACAATCGCTGCCATTGGCTGCAAATAAAGGAAAGATGCATCTGATTCATCGGCTTCAGCTACGATAAAACGGCTTTCACCTAATGCAGCATTTACGCCTGTACTATTAAGCAAACCACCGATCACATAAGTTGGATCAAGGTTTTCTTCAGCCAACATGGTCGTTAAAAGACTTGTGGTTGTCGTTTTACCATGTGTACCAGCTACAGCAATACCATGACGGTAACGCATAAGCTCACCTAGCATCTCTGCGCGGCGTACGATTGGGGTACGTTGCTCAATTGCGGCTTTCACTTCCGGGTTTTCTGGATCAATAGCCGTTGACACAACAAGCACATTAGCGTTTTTAATATTTTCTGCTTCGTGTCCAATATAGACCTTAATGCCATTTTCTTCTAATTGTTGCGTGGTTTTTGAAGCTTTAATATCTGAACCGGAAATTTTATATCCTTGGTTAGCTAACACCTCAGCAATACCACACATACCTGCACCGCCAATACCCACAAAATGAATATGTTTGATACGGCGCATTTCAGGCACTTTAATCAATTTTTTTGCTTGGTTTGCAGCTGTTGTTGGAGACATAGTAAATCCGATTACATTTTTTGAATAAGATCAACCACATGCTGAGTTGCATTTGGTTGGGCATGTTGACGCGCTTTCACTGCCATTTCTGTAAGCAATTGGCGGTTCATCAACGTGGTAAACAATTGATTTAAAACTTCTGGTGTCATAGTCGATTGCTGGCAAATTTTTGCAGCTCCGACATCGGCCAGAAATTTGGCATTTGCAGTTTGGTGGTCATCTACCGCGATTGGAAGCGGCACAAAAACTGCTGCAACTCCAGCGGTAGCAACTTCTGTCACAGTTAAAGCGCCCGCACGGCAAATAATCAGGTCTGCTTCGCTATAGGCTTTTGCCATATCTTCAATAAAAGGCAAAACCTGTACAGTTAAATTTGCTGGCGCATCTGCGTACAAAGCTTGAGTTGCCTCAACCTGTTGCTGACCACATTGATGGAAAATATTCAGTGGCACTTGAAGTTGTTTTAATGCCGGAGGTAAACGTTCATTGAGTGCTTTTGCACCTAAAGAACCGCCTACAATTAAAATATTTAAGGGTTTCCCCGCTTGCTCACGCTCATCGTAACGCCACTTTGGGCTTAAGATATCAGTGATCTCACGACGTACCGGATTTCCAGTCGTTACCACTTTTTCGCTAGCAGGAAAAGTATTTGGAAATGCTTCACACACCACTTTAGCCACGCGTGATAACTGTGCATTGGTAAAACCAGCAACCGCATTTTGCTCATGAATGAGAACAGGAATACCTAATAAGCGCGCCGCCAAGCCACCAGGGCCTGCAACATAGCCACCAAAGCCAGCTACCGCGTCAACTTTAAGCTGTTTCATATAGCGCATTGCGCTAAAAGTTGCTTTTAAAATTTTAAAAGGCGCAGCAAGTTTACGGATGACCCCGTTGCCACGTACACCTTGAATATCAATTTGATATATTGGAATATTTTGATCTTTTAATAACCGATTTTCCATACCTGTTGGCGTGGCTAACCATGAAACTTGACAACCTTGCTGTTGAAGTTGTTTGGCTACGGCGAGGGCTGGAAAAACATGTCCACCAGTACCGGCAGCCATCATCATGACATGTTTAGGTTTGCTTTGCTGTGAATCTGTCACGGTCTAATTCTTCAACTCAAAAAACAATGGAAATTGTCATCTATTTTTGTAGCCGTTTATTTTAATCCTAAAGCTTCATTAACGAAAAGCGAATTTCACTCGTTTATAACAGAAAGATGTGCTTTTTTGAAAATATGCCTACAAAGCGCTAGCGTATTTCATATTGTGGTTTTATTAATTGATATATTTTTAGGTGATTTCCCAGCATACGCTTAGGAAATCACTCAAACTGGATTATTGAGCAGGACGACCCGCTTCTAATACGTCAAATAGATCATCGGCAATTGATGTACCAAATTGAGCATCAATTTCACGAATACAGGTTGGGCTAGTCACATTAATTTCAGTCACATAATTACCAATCACATCAAGCCCAACAAATACCAATCCTTTTTCACGTAAGAAAGGCCCGATTTTCGCTGCAATGAGTTTGTCATTTTCAGTAAGTGGACGCGCTTGACCTAAACCACCAGCTGCCAAATTACCACGCACTTCACCATTTTGTGGAATACGAGCTAGACAGTACGGAACAGGTTCACCATTCACCATTAGAATTCGTTTATCCCCTTCTACAATTTCAGGAATATAACGCTGAGCCATAATTGGACGAGTGCCTAATTCTGTCAACATTTCCAATGTAGAACCAATATTTACACCGTCTTGGTATAAACGGAAAATACCCATCCCGCCCATACCGTCAAGTGGCTTAACAATCACATCGCCATGTTCTTTAATAAATTCACGAATCAGGCTCTGCTGTGATGTCACAAGTGTAGGCACTTGTAGCTCTGGAAACTGCGTAGCAAAAAGTTTTTCATTGCAATCACGCAGTGATTGAGGCTTGTTAATAATCCATGCGCCTTCACGCTCAGCTTGCTCAAGCACATAAGTCGTGTAGACAAAGTTCATGTCAAAAGGCGGATCTTTACGCATGAGTACAACATCATAAGCCGCGATTGATTCTTTTTTCTTTTCACCTAACTCATAATAATGATTGTAATCTTCGAAAACTTTTAACGGAGAGATTAGACCGTAGGCTTTACCTTGATCGATATATAAATCTTGCTGTAATGCATAACCTAATTCATGTCCACGACGGCTCGCCGCCCACAACATTGCCATGGTTGAATCCTTTTTCAGATTTACGGTTTCAATCGGATCCATGACGACAAGTACACGCATGCTCAAGCTCTTCTTAAAATTTAAATTAGCATGAGTATAGCTGAGATTTTTCACTCGTTTTTCTTAATTTTAGTAAAACCTTATCGGTTATTTCTTTATCTTGAATTCAGATAAATTCAGTTAAACTAAGGTCATAAAATATTATTTTTTAAAGGCTAAAGATGAAACTTTATCGCTATTTAACAGGCCCTGATGACTCTGCTTTTTGCGCACGAGTGACTAAAGCGCTCAATCATGGCTGGGAATTATATGAAGCACCCACCATGACCTTTAATGGCACTCAAGTGATAGTGGGCCAAGCAATTTGCAAAATGATTGATGAAAACTATGATCCAGAAATGGATATTGTAGATGTGCTCAAAAACAATGCTTAACTCTAAGGGTGTTTTTTAATAATGAAGCACCCTCTTCAAACCTCTATTAATAAATAAAACTAATCATTTCAATCAAGCAATTATTCATCACATAAATTATTTTTTTAAAATCAACAATTAAAAATCTATCACGATAATTTTATAAGCAATAGTTCTTTTATTCTAAACAATTAAATGATTATAATTATCATTTATACTTTTATTTTTGTTAATTGACTTTATTTTTATGTTAAAAATTTCTATATCATCTCCCCAAATTAAAAGTTCGTTCCCACTTAGCCTACTCAGTTTAATGATCTTGAATATTCAAGGTGCCTACGCAGAGGAATTAGCGGACTCATCTTCAAAAGTTGCAGCAGTCATGCCAACTATAAAAATTGAAGCGATGAGTGAACTCGATCCCATCAAAAGTTATATCGACTATGACAAAGCCAATGTCACACGTAATGGTTTAGACAAAAAAGATATTCCGCAAACTATTGATACTATTGATGTTCAAAAATATAAAATTTATGGATCAAATGACTTAAGCGTCATGCTGCAAGGTACACCAGGCGTATCAACCAGTTACGATATGCGCGGCGATGGGATCACGATTCGTGGTTTTGGTGCAGACACAGGCGATATTTACCGCGATGGTATACGTGAAAGTGGACAAGTACGCCGCAGTACAGCCAATATCGAACGTATTGAAATTTTAAAAGGCCCTGCTTCGGTTTTGTATGGTCGTAGCGCTGGTGGTGGGGTTGTAAATATGGTGAGTAAGTTTGCCAATTTTGACTCTAAAAGTTCAGTTGGCGCATATGCGGGTTCATACGATAATTACGGAACAACAGCTGACATCAACCAAGTACTTAACGACAATTTAGCAGTACGTTTGACTGGAGAATATGGCGAGGCAGGCAGCTTCCGCTCAGGTATTAAAAATAAAATTGAGATGCTCTCTCCAAGCTTTACCTATAAAAATGACGATGGAACACTCACTTGGACCACACAATATACCTATGACAAATTAGGTCGAGTTCCTGACCGTGGGCCAACGCGTGAAAATCTACCTGCAGGTACATCCATCAAAACAGGATTTGCCCAAGATGGCGATTATGTTGATGATATTTTGCAAGTGGTCCGCACCGATGTAAATTATGAATATGCACCTGACTGGAACTTCCACTGGGCAGCGAGTTACCGTCAAGCAGAACAGAACTTTGACCACTTTTATTTTGGGACTTATTGTGGGTTAGATGGCAAAGATTTAAAAGGCAAAACCTGTACAACAAAAAAAGGCTATATCAATCAAATTTACTATTGGCAACAAACTAGCAATAAGACCACAACCAATACCTTTGATATTAAGGGCAAATTCAAAACAGGCTCGCTTGAGCACCAAATTATGGTCGGTACAGACTGGACCTATGAGCAACGAGAACCACGTCTAGCCAATAAGACTCAAAACGGTTCAGCCATTTATGGTTACGTTAATCCGCTCACTGGTGAACGTGAATATAGTCGTGGCAATGGCCCTCTTTTAATTAGCCAACATAACTACAATGAAGGTACCACTTATGGTGTATTTGTTCAGGATTTAATTGGTCTAAATGACCAACTTAAACTCATGATGGGCCTACGTTATGATTACTTTGACTTTTCAACTACTAATAAACTTAATAATGATCATCGTAATGTAAAAGACAGCAGTTTTAGTCCAAATGTGGGTTTAGTCTGGCAACCCGTTCCAGAACATAGCTTTTATACGTCTTACTCTAAGAGTTTTGCACCATTTGGCGGACAAATGGGTGTTAACCAAGTTACTGGGAGCACCGATGTCACAAAAATGGATAAAGAGCCTCAATATAACGAGCAATACGAAGTGGGTGTAAAAAGTGAATGGTTAGATAATCGGTTAAATACTCAATTTTCTGTCTTTGATATTCGTAAAAATAATATTCGCTATAAACCAAACCCAGACAGTGAGCCAGATGTATGGGCAACTGCAGGACAGCATCAATCTCGTGGTCTCGAATTTAGCTTTATTGGGCGTGTACTTGACAATGTCTTTGTTCGCGGTGGGTATGGCTACACAGATGCAAAAGTAAAAGAAGACAAGCAAAATCCTGAACGTGAAGGCAACTATTTAGCAAACACATCTAAGAACACAGGTAATTTATTTGTTCGTTATTTACCAACCGAGCAGTGGTATACCGAAGTGGGCGTGACCTATGTCGGTTCTTATTATCCAAATATTAATAATCAAGTAAAAATGGAAGGCTTCAATCGTGTCGATGCAGCAATTGGCTATAGTGCCGACCCGTGGAATGTCACACTTGCGGTAAATAACCTAACCAATAAAGAGTACTGGCGTTCAGACAGCATGCCAGGCACACCACGTAATGTGTTATTGCGTTTAAATTATCAGTTTTAAATAAGTATTAAAAAAGCATACCCCTATTTAGGGGTATGCTTTTTGTTTTTAGATACCGTATTTTTCGCGATAAGCTTGCATATTAGCTAGCGCTTCTGTTTCGCCTTTCGCTTCTAAATAATCCATTAAATCTTTCATGGTAATCAGTGCGTGTACAGGAATTTCTAATTCTTTTTGAACTTCTTGAATTGCAGAAAGTTCACCTTGGCCACGCTCCTGACGATCTAGCGCAACCAAAACACCCGCAATAGTTGCACCGGCATTTTTCAAAATCGTTACCACTTCGCGAATCGCTGTACCTGCGGTAATCACGTCATCAATAATCCAGACTTTTTTACCTTCAACCGCAGCACCAACTAAAACACCACCTTCGCCATGATCTTTCGCTTCTTTACGGTTAAAACCCCATGGCACGCTCTTGTTATGTGTTTGCGACAAAGCAACAGCAGTCGCAGCTACAAATGGAATACCTTTGTAAGCTGGGCCAAAAATCACATCAACATTTTCGCATTGTGTTAATTTATCAGCGTAGCCTTGCGCTAAAAGAGATAAAGCTTCACCATCGTTGAGTAGGCCTGCATTAAAAAAATAAGGACTCACGCGTCCAGATTTTAAAGTAAACTCACCAAATTTAAGCACACCGCGTGATAATGCGAGTTCGATAAATGCTTGCGGGTGAAATGACACAGGCGTTGTCATGAGGTGCTCCAAATTCACAATTGAGGTTAAATTTTCGCATGATACCAAAGGATCAGTATCCAAGTGATGTAAAAATTCTTCGAGTCGTTTCCATTAACGTAAATGGCTTACGTTCTTCAGTGACGAAAGGCTTACTTGAATGGTTAGAACAATCCGATGCCGATGTCGTATGCATGCAGGAAAGCCGCATTACCCATGAACAATGGACTGAAAAGTTTAGACCCGAGGGATGGCATACCCATCTCTTTCCAGCAGAGCGTGCAGGCTATGCAGGTACTGCAATTTATAGCCGCTTACCCTTTGTCTCTATTAAAGATGGTTTAGGGTTTGAATTGGCCGATAGTCAAGGCCGCTTCATTTCTGCCGAATTCGATTTAGGTTTGTCACATCCCGTACATATTGCATCATTATACTTACCTTCAGGCTCAAGTGGTGAAGAAGCGCAAGCACGTAAAGATTTATTTTTAGGTGAATATGCCAAAATCTTGAAACAATGGCGTGATGAGAATAAGTCCATCATTATTTGTGGCGATTACAACATCGTTCATAAACGGATTGATATTAAAAACTGGTCGGGCAATCAGAAATCATCTGGCTGTTTACCACATGAGCGTGCTTGGCTTGACCACATTTATGATGAACTTGGCTATGTAGACACCTTTCGTGTGGTAAGAACAGAAGCCGAATTGTACTCATGGTGGTCAAATCGCGGACAAGCTCGTGCGAAAAACGTAGGGTGGCGTATTGACTACCAAGCATGTTCACCAGACTGGAAAGCACGCACAGTAAATGCATGGGTTTATAAAGATCAATGGTTTAGCGATCATGCTCCAGTTATTATCGACTATAAAATTCAAGATTAAGTGAACAAGTGTTCACTTACATTGTCGTTTTTGCTTACAACACATGTCGTTTTTGAGTATTTTTCTTACACACGTTTAACGGCATTATAGCCCCACGGCACAGGGAAGCAGTCAGGATGACGCAAAAGGATAGGACGCCGTAGGAAGATAAAATAAACTTAAGATAAGTTTATTTGCAAGGATGTGACAATGGACGTTGAAATGAGACCCGCATGATCAGGATGATTAAATGCGGGTTTTCTCTTTTCTATCTCTTATTTTTTGCGCTAAGTTCTTTTAGTTTTCTAGATTCTTCTTATTGAGTTCATTATTACCTTGTCTTATGACAATAACATGACATTCTTTATTGTTTTAATCATTATTTTTCATTTGTTTTAAAAGTATCGGTATAAAGTAGTGCCCAAATGCATTTTGGGTTAGGCTGTGTGTTCTTTCTTTTTGACATGGTCCGATAAAATGTTAAAAATTTATGGTATTAAAAACTGTAATTCAATGAAAAAAGCATTTGATGCCTTACAAGCAAAAGGTTTGAGTTACGAATTTCACGATTATAAAAAACAAGGAATTGATGCCGATACCTTGAAAATCTGGTTAAAAGAAATTGGACAAGATACCGTTCTCAACAAGAAAGGTACTACGTGGAAAAAACTATCTGAAGATGAACAAACTCGTGCTTTAAGTAGCGAAGATCATCTTATTGAAGCGCTAATTGCTCAGCCAAGCTTAATCAAGCGTCCAGTTCTACAGACCTCTAAAGGTTTTCTGGTCGGTTTTGATGAAACTGCCTATCAAAACTTAAATGAATAAAAAAACGAGCCAAATGGCTCGTTTTTTTATTCACAGATTTAGTTGGCACGAATCCACGTTTGGTTACGGCCCAATGCTGAAACACCAATATAGCCGCGTAATTTAAGCTTTTTACCACCCTCAGCCAACTCACCTTTTAATTTGTAAGTTTTGCCAGATTTAGGGTCTAAAATTGTACCGTTTTCATAACTGGTACCACCTACATTTTTTAGATTATGTACAATGGTCACACCTTTAAGCGGTTTGTTTTTATACGGACCTTCACATTTTGTACAAGAGTTTTCTTCACCTGGTGTCAAAATGCTTTGAATGGTTGCAGTTAAGGTTCCATCCTTCTGTTCCGTAAACTTTACTACGGCTTTGGGCTTATTGGTTTGGTCATCAATCGTTTTCCATACCGTTCCGTTTAGTGGGTCAGCCGCATTGGCAAATGCAGCCATACCAACAAGTCCTAAAGCTAAAGCAATCTTTTTCATTTTTGTAATATCCTTGGGTCTTTCAAGACTTCAGTATTCAAAACTCGCAACGATATTGCAATTTTTGAATGTGACTGTTTCGTGTAACCTTGTAACCTTGAAAAATAAAATTTATAGGGAAACAAGTTATTAACATAAGCGGATACTATATGAATATACCAAACGTTTTAAAATATTATTTAACAGAAACATTTCTTAAAACAGCAATTCGCAAACCAAGTCAGTTGAATTTACCTCCAACTGCTTTACGCCCTATGCTTGAACAACTTTGCCGAGCATTTCCAAAACAAAAAAATGTAACTGTTCGTCCGATTCGGCTTGCTGGTGTAAAAGGTGAGGAAATTAAAGCTCAGGATTCAGCAACCCAGCTTATTTTTCATATTCACGGCGGCGCTTTTTTTCTGGGTAGTGTAAAAACCCATCATGCATTTATGACGGATTTAGCTGCCCGCACCCAAATGCAAATCATTCATGTGGACTATCCACTTGCTCCGGAACATCCATATCCTGAAGCGATTGAAGCATTATATGACGTATATCAATCATTATTAGTTCAAGGTATTCAGCCCAAAGATATTATTTTATCGGGCGATTCATGCGGGGCTAATTTAGCTTTGGCACTTTGCTTGCGTTTAAAAGAACAACCCGAACTCATGCCAAGCGGTCTAATTTTATTGTCACCTTTCTTAGATTTGACCTTAACCAGTGAATCTTTAAGATTTAACCAAAAACATGATGCATTGCTTTCTCTTGAAGCCCTGCAAATAGGTATTCAACATTATATTGGCAACCATATTGCAGCAGATGACCCACGTGTTTCGCCTATTTTTGATAACTTAGAAGGTTTGCCACCGACTTTAGTACAGGTGGGTTCTAAAGAAATTTTATTAGACGATGCAAAACGCTTTAGAGAAAAAGCTGAAGAAGCAGGTGTCAAAGTACATTTTAAACTTTATACAGGCATGTGGCATAACTTCCAGATGTTTAATGCTTGGTTCGACGAAGCAAAACATGCGATGGCAGATATTGCCGAATTTGCTCATGAACTTGATAAAACTTAATTAAAATGAATGAAGTGATGAGCTTGAAATACCTCTCACTTCATCTTATTTATAAAAACTTTAATCTTAAGGTTTAATGAGTGAATCATGGTATGTTTAGGTTATGAATCATTCAAACTCCCCCATTTTAGGATGATCTGAAGAAGAGATATCACTATTTAGGAGTTCCTTTATTATTATGAAAATTCGTTTAATCACTCATCCTATAAATAAAATAAAACAGGTGATTCTCGAATTCATCCATAACAATCATATTATTAATTGGACCCCGTTACAAAAAAGTGCACTGATGCTGACCCTCGCCTGTGCAATGAATTTCAGTTGGATTTTATGGAAAGGCTATATCTTAATAACGCCTAGTGTCTGGCAATGGTCAAATTTACCTTTAGTCGAATCACAGCTCTGGCTCAACTTATTGACCTTATTTTTATTAGCCTTGCTGATTATTCCGTGTTACCGCTATAAAGACCAAGACTGGGCTCAAAAAATTGTTCCTCTTATTAGCGTGCAAGCCTTTATGCTCATGCTGTGTCACGATGGTTATTTAATAGGAAGTATCAGCCCAGCCACAATGGTCGGTTATGTAGGTACGATTGGCGTAGGTTTAGTTTTATTTGAAAGAAAAATTGTTTATAGCGCTTTTATACCAGCAACAATTATTTTAGCCGTGTGTACTTATTTAAGTATGAATGGGGTTATACCCTACGCTCCACTATTTAACTTCACGGCTATCCGACATGCTCAAACCAATCCATTTTGGTTAGGGAGTATGCTGTTTTTTATTATGCCGATTTTAGTGGCGTGCTTTATTTTATTTGAAATTCTACTAACTCAATGGCGCCAAAGAGAAACTTATATTCAACGCTTAAGCCAGATCGACCCATTAACTAATGTATTAAATAGACGCAGTTTAAATGCGCATCTTGAAACACTGCACGAACAACAATTCGATTATGCTTTAGTCCTTCTCGACATAGACCATTTTAAAAAAATTAATGATGTATATGGACATCATCAGGGCGATCAGGTCCTGATTAAAATTGCTCAATGTCTTTCTGAAAATTTACGTAATGAAGACATCATTGGTCGATTTGGTGGAGAAGAATTTATTTTATTACTCCCTCATACCGACATTATTCAAGCGGAAAAAATTGCGGAACGTTGCCGACTTGCCTTACAAGGGTTATCTATTTTCAATAATCAGAATATTCAGATTCATGTGAGTGCAAGCTTTGGAATTAGCAGCTCTGCTTTTGCAAACGATCCCTACTTTGTGATTCGACAGGCCGATGAGGCACTTTATGCGGTAAAAGCTTCAGGGCGTAATCAAGTCCGCACTTTTCAACAAATACCACATATAAAATCAATTTGACTATTTAGCTTTCGATAAGCTTGCAAGCTGTTGCAAAAGCTCTTGCTGACTAAAGGCACCTGTTAAACGCAAAGAACGAATTTCTTGTTGTTGCTTATTTAAAAAGAGATACGTTGGTGGCCCAAGAATATTCCACTGCTTGAGTAGAGCTTCATGTGACTGATCATAATGGCTTAAATCAAGCTTAATGAGATAGTAAGGCGCAAGAGCTGACTGAACTTCTGGTGCTTTTAAAATACGATGTTCAATAGGCTGACAAGCCACACACCAGTCTGCATAGACATCAACGACAATAGCCCGATCAGCAGGCGCTGCTGCTAAAATTTTCTGAAAGTCTGCGGCTGTAGTTGCAACATGCCATTCAGTCATATGGTCAGAACTTTGCAAACTTCGATTTTGAAAATGCTGATACTGGTTATAAGCAACAAATGGTGTTACCAATAAAAGTAGTAAGGCATATAGCCACTGTAACTGCCCTTTTTTCCAAAAGAACTGATACAGCGCATAAATAATAAAAGCCAGCCCTAACAATAAACTAAGCACTTGCATGCCCCAATCTGGCAATAAAGGGCGAATAAAATAAAGACTTAATCCTAACATCAGAAAAGCAAAAATTACTTTAATCTGATGCATCCAGTCACCTGCTTTAGGTAAGAACTTTGCACCTAAAACACTGGCAATGAGTAAAGGAATTCCCATCCCAAAACCTAGACAGAATAAAAGCAAAGCACCTTGCCATTGGTTCTGGGTTTGAGAAATAAATAATAAGGTTCCAGCTAAAGGTGCAGTCATACATGGACCAACCAAGAGCGCAGAAACTACGCCCATGACCCCGGCACCAACCAAAGTACCACCTTGTTGCATAGACTGAATACGATCAAGCCGATTTAACCACGTTTGCGGTAAACGAAGCTCAAACAGTCCAAATAGATTCAGCGCAAAAACTACAAACAGTAAACTAAACGCGATAAGCGTAGCAGGCTGTTGTAACCAGCGTTGGAAATTTAACCCTGCTGAAGAAGCAATTAAACCTAGACCTGCATAAACCAATGCCATACTACACACAAAGGTAAGCGCAATGGTCCAAGCCTTTAAACCCTTATGTTCTCGAATAATCAATGAGGTTAAAATTGGCAACATTGGTAAAGAACATGGCGTAAATGCAAGCAGCATGCCTAAACCTAAAAACAATAAAACACCATACCAAAGTGAGTGTTCAATTAATTTAGCTGACCAAATCTGGTCTTGTGCAATTTGGGGAGCAGCCGCTTCAGCTTTATTTTCTGAACTTGTCGGATCTTCTAAAGGTTCTTGAGATACTGGTTTATTTGCCAAATCTAATAAGCGTTTCTGTGCTGTTCCTGCTTGATTTTGTACACCAACCAGACCATCTGCATCGGTTTGAAACTCAATAGTTTGTGGTGGATAACAAATACGGTCTTTGGCACAGCCTTGCCAAGTTACAGTGTAGTGCTCTGAAGGTTTAGTCTTAATCTGGAAGTTGACTTGATGGTAATAAACCTGACTTTGCCCATAGTTCTCATCATATTGAGAAACGGCTTTAGGCAAATTTAAAGCTAAAGGTTGATTACCCTGCTGGACAGTAAATTTATGCTGATACAAATAATAATTTGGCTGAATCTGCCACGATAACTTTGCGGTATGCGATTGTGGCGATTCAACCGAAAATGAAAAAGCCTGTTCGGGTGAAAGTAGCTTATCTTCTGCAAAAACAAACTGGCTCAATACAAAACTAGCAGCTGCTAGAAAATAAATAATTCCCTGAGAAATAAGCTTTTTCATTAACATCAATTCAAGTTGGTTTTATCAAAATAAGAATGCCATGCCCAAGCCACCATGGTAGCCTTTATCTTGACCCTCTAAATCGACACCTACACTTGCATCAAGTTGAGTACGTTTATTAACTGCATACACTAAGCCTGTACCTAAACCATATTGGTAGTCTTGGCTTTCAGCTTTACGGTAAACAAATTCAGAATAGCCAGAAAGTTTGCCAGCAATTTTATAATTGATTGTTGGAATGGCTGTTACAGCCCAGTTGCTGTTTTGCACTTCGTAACGCATCGTAATTGCAGTATTGATTAAATCATTATACTGATAAGCCACTGCTGAACTTAAACTATAAATATCGTCATGTTCAGTAAACTCATCATTACCCGTTGCAATAAGCGCTTGAGCCAAGACAGCCATTGTTAAATTTTCATCATTTAAATCAATCGCTTTTTTTAAGCCGATGCTTACATCACCTAAACCAGAGGTATCTGTCTTTTTACCAGCGCGCTTGGTTTGAGTCCAACCTGGACCTTGCCAACCCAATTGTAATTCTAAGTCTTTCGCCAAACCTGTACGGAATAACATATCGCCATGTACAGTTACGGTTTTTTCTTTCACGCCATCAACAGTTGCTTCTGTATAAGTTGCACTTGGCAAACCTTGTTCCCAAGCTAACTGCCCCACTGGAGTGATACCTGTCCCGAAGCCCGAACCTGGACGGTCAAACGAGAACTCTGCGGCAAAACTACTTCCTGCGGCAACAGTGGTCAGAGCAAAAGTTAAAATTTGAAATGTTCTCATTCTATATTCCAATCAAGTAGTTAGTTCTTTTGACATTTTTGCTCCATGATGGCGCAATAACTCTAGTGTTTCACGCTCTTCTTGAAGCGCTTCTGACCAATCTATTTCATCAAAATCACAATCAAAGAACAACTGACTGATTGAAGATAAAATGGTGAGTCCTTCTTCATCACGTGTGTTTGGATCAACTTTTTCATCAAGTAAACGTTGAACCGCTGGTGCGCATGCCGAACTTGCTGCATCCCATAGTGGACCATAAAATTCTTCTGCATCCCAAAGATGAACATTTGCCTTTGCCTGAATTAAGGCTTCAAGGATATCGAGATAAACTTGTAATGCTTGATCTTTTTCTTCTTTTGATAAGGGAGTGCCTGCTTCATACGCTTCCGAAACATCTTCCCACCATTTAAAAATTCCATCACAAATAATTGATACAGGTGGCCCTTGTTCCGGATCAATGAAATTCGGATCAAGCCCCTCAGCAAGTAATTTTTGTACTTGCGTAAGTTCTAATTCTTCTATGGCTTTAATTAAAGCCTGCTGCTGGGTGGTTAACATGACCATCTCTCAAAAATATATTAGGGCTATTATGCCTAATCTCTGATGAAGATTTTAGAGGTCAATGCTATTGCATTGCAAACCAAAAGTTGTGAAGAGTTTTTATCCGTCTTTTTTATTTTTCATAAAAAAAGCCCCGAAGGGCTTTTTAGCAATTTTTAAACTTCATCATCAATGAATTCTGGCTGACCACCTCTCGGGTGTTCCTTTTTCTCAAAAGTATGTTCAAGGCTACGTTTTAGTTTTTCAATCGCACCGTGAATTGAGGCATCAATATTTCCTGCTTTATGGTGCACTGCCACTGGTTTCAAGCCAGCAGGACGTGCTTCGATCATACAGTGGATATCTTTATCGCCACCTTTGTCCCCATTTTCATCACTAAAATGAACCGAGAAATGTGTAATACGTTCGCTATGACGTTGGAATTCTTGAGTAAGTTCTGCACGTACATAAGTAATTAAACGTTCACTATTATGGATGTTTTTATCTGTGCGGATTTCAATATTCATAAATACCATCCTCTCTTTCTTACTGTGGATCTTTTCTATGCAAAACTTTTTTATGTTGGCATGTTTTAAGCATGCATGAACTGACTTTAATTGTACATTTTGATGGTGTAATGGTTTGTTATCTCCTGACTTAAACGTACTGCTTTTAATTTATTTTGAAGATCTTCATACCTTCAATATCAGTCCATCTATAAAAATATGCAAGCTGATTTTTTAAATTTTTATGAAAAATTGAACAAACGGAGAGCAATTGTGACCGAATCTTATCTATCTGGAGCAGAACTCATTGAGCAGATTCAAAAGTCTCCTTATTCACGTGATTTAATCGGTTATCACGGACAGCCTCCAGAGGTGAAATGGCCCAACAATGCTAAGATTGCCGTGCAATTTGTGTTGAATTATGAAGAAGGTGGCGAAAAGCATATTGAACACGGCGACGCAGGTTCGGAGCATTTTTTATCAGAAATTATCGGTGCTGCAAGCTATCCAGCTAAGCATATGTCGATGGACTCTATGTACGAATATGGTTCACGTGCTGGTTTTTGGCGCATCCATAGTGAGTTCCAACGGCGCAAGCTTCCAATGACTATCTTCGGCGTTGCCATGGCGCTGGCCCGTAACCCTTATATTGTCGAAGCAATTAAAGAAGCTGATTATGATGTCGTTTCTCATGGCTACCGCTGGCTTCACTATCAAGATACCGACATTGAAGTCGAAAAACAGCACATGGAACAAGCCTTATCAGTTTTAGAAAACTTGTTTGGAAATAAGACTATAGGTTGGTATACTGGACGTGATAGTCCTAATACCCGTCATTTACTCGCAGAGTTTCCACAAATACAATACGACTCTGATTATTATGGTGATGACCTGCCTTTTTGGACCACACTGACCGATACGGCTGGTGCATCACGTCCTCATCTCATTATTCCTTATACGCTCGAATGTAACGACATGAAATTCTGCTCACCGGGCGGATTTAATAGCTCAGAGCAGTTTTTCCAATATTTAAAAGATAGTTTTGATGTGCTGTATGCAGAAGGAGAAACTGCACCAAAAATGATGTCTATTGGAATGCACTGCCGTATTTTAGGGCGTCCGGGTCGCTTTAAAGCCTTACAAAGATTCCTCGACTATATTCAAATGCACGATCGTGTCTGGGTGTGTCGTCGTCAGGATATTGCAAAATATTGGTTTAAAAATCACATAACTCGTTAGTTGGTTATTAATTTTCCAAATTCATTAGAGAAAGATTAACCACTCTTGGCACTGTTATTGCTAAAACTCTATATCATGATAACGAGTTTAGGAATAACAGTGTTTTTAGCCGAGTTTAATCAAGCCCCATCCGAGCAACTCAAGACTCTGTTAAACAACTGCGTCCATATTCCTGCTTGGGCCGAAAAAATTATTTCAGAACGTCCCTACTCTTCAACATCAGTTCTTTTAGGGTATGCAGAACAATTAAGCCACACATGGTCATGGCAAGAAATTCAGGCCGCTTTAGCAACCCATCCAAAAATTGGGGAACGACAGGCAAAAAAACAACTCAATGCAAAAGAGCAAGATTTTTCAGTTAAAGAACAAGCTGGTATCTCGTTGGATGAGCAAACACAACAAGCTCTGCTGCAAGGTAATCTTGAGTATGAACAGAAGTTTGGTTTTATTTTTTTAATTAAAGCAGCCGGCCTCAGTAGCGAAGATATTTTAAAAAAACTCCATCAACGTCTTCAAAACAACTTAGCTATAGAAAAAGTCATTGTACATGAGCAACTCGCAGCAATTGCTCTATTACGTCTATCACAGGAAGTACAAACATGATCAGCACTCATATTTTAGATACGAATTTAGGTAAACCGGCTGCACAGGTCGAAGTGAAATTGTTTCATGCAGCAACTCACGAACTAATTGCGACCGCAACCACTAATCAAGATGGGCGAGTGAGTGATTTTGAAATAAACGACTTGAGTGAAGGTGCTTATCAACTTGAATTTGAAGTTGCCCCTTATTTTGCCTCGCAAGAAGTCAAAACTTTTTTCCCGCGTGTTTGTATTCAATTTTTTATAGAAGACATCAATCAGCATTATCACATTCCATTACTAATCAGCCCCTTCGCCTACTCCACTTATCGCGGCAGCTAATTCAAATATAAATAGGAGAAAAATATGAATCATCGACAAAAGAATGCGATTTCTCCAGAGCATGAGTATTTAGGAATTTCGAAAAGTTTTGCTTATGGCTTACAGCATGTACTCACCATGTATGGCGGCATTGTAGCACCGCCACTTATTATTGGAATGGCAGCTGGTTTAAGCTCGGCACAAGTCGGAATGCTCATTGCAGCAGCGCTATTTGTAGGCGGATTGGCAACTCTCATACAAACCATGGGAACAAAATATCTAGGCGCAAAACTACCTTTAGTTCAGGGGGTGTCTTTTGCAGGTGTGGCGACCATGGTTGCCATTATCACCACAGGCGGTGGTCTACCTGCAGTTTACGGGGCAGTCATTGTAGCCTCTCTAGTTGGGCTTTGCCTTGCGCCCTACTTTTCAAAAATCATTCGTTTTTTCCCACCTGTTGTAACCGGATGCGTCATCACGATTATTGGGCTATCTCTATTACCTGTTGCAATTCGTTGGATGATGGGTGGTAACGAGAAAGCACCCAACTGGGGAAGTGTAGAAAATATTTCTTTGGCACTACTGACCTTAGGTATTGTGATTATTCTGAATATGCTACCTCAAGCCGGTATTCGTCGCTTATCCATATTATTGGCGATCATGGCTGGTAGTATATTGGCCTACTTCATGGGTTTTGGTGATTTTAGTCACGTGAGCTCAGGTGCATGGCTGCAATTCCCTCATCTATTTGCATTTGGTTTACCGACTTTTGAGCTCAGTGCGATCTTATCGATGCTGATTGTTACCTTAGTAATTATGACAGAAACCACTGCTGACATTATTGCGGTCGGAGACATTGTAGGAACTGAAGTCGATTCAAAACGCATCGCCAACGGTGTACGTGCAGATATGTTTTCAAGCGCTATTGCACCTATTTTTGGTTCATTCATGCAAAGTGCTTTTGCCCAAAATGTTGGACTGGTGGCAATTACAGGTATCAAAAGCCGCTTTGTCGTGGCAGCAGGCGGTGTCATTCTCATCATTTTAGGTCTATTACCTGTTATGGGTCGCCTTATTGCAGCAATTCCTATGCCTGTACTTGGTGGTGCAGGTCTGGTCTTGTTTGGATCAGTTGCAGCGAGCGGAATCCGTACTTTGGCAAAAATTAATTATAACGATCAGAAAAATTTGATTATTGTCGCGACTGCTTTATCAGCAGGGATGATTCCTATTATTAACCATGAATTCTATGCTCACTTTCCAGTTTGGGTACAAACTTTGTTCCATTCGGGTATTAGTTCAACTTGTATCTTTGCTATCTTATTGAATTTGTTATTTAATCATTTACCTTCATTTCGTAGCTCATCTGCCCCTCAATTGAGCCAAACCATAAATACACGAAATACACATTAATGAATTCGTTTTTAGCGCCCCACTTCGGTGGGCTTTTTTTTAACCGTTGATCAAATTTGGCTTCATTTTTGCTTAAGACCCTGTATCCTTAGCGTGCTTTATTTGGGGGGAGATCATTTAAATGCAATTAAAGCAACTTGCGGCTACTTGTGCCTTGTTATCTGCAACAGCCATGGTTCAGGCAAAACCAATTTGGCAAGATTTTAGCGTGACTGGTCTTTATGGTGAAAACTATGAAGTTGTAGACGCAAAAGAAACCACCATCACTTTGGAATATGCAGCAAAAGTTAAATATGCTGATGTGTTCTTCTTCATGGACCGTATGCGCGGTGAAGATGATCATAAAAGTACATATTTTGAGTTATCACCACGTTTAAGCTTAGGTGAAATATCTGGCAAAAAATTGGCTTATGGCCCAATTAAAGATGTGCTCATTAGTACCACTTGGGAAAGTAATAGCGAAAACGGCAACAATTTCGATAACTTCTTATATGGTTTTGCTGTTGATTTAGATATTCCATATTTTAAATATGCGAATTTAAACTTCTACCGTGCAAACAACGAGAAAACTGATGACGATTATCAAATGACATTCGTCTATGGAATTCCATTTAATATTGCATCTGAAGAATTTTTGGTTGATGGTTTCCTAGATTGGTCAACTGCTGAAGGTGACCATGCCAGTGAGCTGAACTGGACAACTCAATGGAAATGGAATGTAGGTAAACACATTTCTCCTGACACACGCCTGTACCTTGGTATTGAGCACTCTGTGTGGAATAATAAATTTGGTCTACAAGGCCGAGACGAAAATAACGTCAGTGCTTTGGTTAAATACCACTTCTAAAATTTTTTATTTAGAATCATAAAACAGCAAGGAAAAATTCCTTGCTGTTTTTGTTTTAGTCGAGTGGATTACCGACAATATTACTAATAATACCCTGTATAATATGTCCGCCTTGTTCACGGCGTAATTCTGCATACCAAGCTTGGGTAACAGTTTCATCTTTCATATGGGTTACATCACAACGTTTGCGTGCACGAAGCACCAATTCATTGGCACGTTCATTACGTTTGTTTTGATAGCGGCGTAAAGCATCTTCTAGTCCCAAAGTATTAATTTGCAAAGAGCGCGCTAAATAAATCGCATCTTCCATGGCTTGGCAGCCACCTTGCCCAATATCAGGTGTGGTGCTATGAGCGGCATCACCTAAAATCACCACGCGACCTTTATAAAATTGGGTAAACGGTTCAATATCATGTATTTCTACCCGATTGGTCTTTTGCGGGTCTAAGCGTTCAATGAGCTGCTGTACAGGCTGGCACCAATCAGCAAAATATTGTTTTAAAAGTTTTTTATATTCATCCCGATTATTCTCTAAGCCTGCTGGCAAAGGTACATCTAAAAAGAAATAAAAACGTCCATCCGCAACTGGCATCAGAGATGCACGTTTACCCTCTCCTACATAAGTCGTCCATTGCTGAGCTGGCGCTAAATCTTCGGATATTTCAACCAGACCATTCCAGTTCACATAACCTGCATAACGGCGCTGTACCTGCTGACCTAAGACATAGGCACGAGTCATTGAATGCGTACCATCAGCCCCAATCAGTAAGTCGGCTTGTGTTGAACTACCATCTGCAAAATGCACTTCGACATAATCAGCTTTATCCTCAAGGCTTACCATTTTTTTGCCTAAATAAATCTGATCTCGACCAAACTCATCCATCAGCATATTTTGTAAATCGGCACGTGCGACTGGATAAGGGCGTTGTCCCACTTCTTCAATTAATGGCCGTAAACTGAATTGTGTCATCACGTCTCCAGTTAAACCATCTACATAGGCCAAGTCATCCATTTGCCCACCAAGTTTGGCGATTTTCTCGGTTAATCCCAGATAATTTAGACATTTCACACCATTCGACCACAGCGAAATTGCAGCGCCGACCGGAAGAATCTTTTCAGTTTGCTCAAAAATACGAACTTGGTGACCAAATTTCTTTAATGCAATGCCTGTGGTTAGACCTCCCATTCCCGCACCAATAATCACCACATTCATAACACGCTCCTATAGATATTCACCTATAGGGTGCTTATGCTAAAAACATGCCATCGTTCAAAATTTATTGAGCTTTTCCACCAAACTGGCATGCACCATGCTTATATATTTAAGTATAGAACTGGTCTCAACACGCTCAGTGTGAGTGCAGTTTTAAATGAAAAATCATGTTTTTAACAAGAAATACGGATACTCCATTATGGCAACATTGCACGCTCCAGCTTTTGAACTTCCTGAGATTTTGAATACTAAAACTAATTTGGCGGATGCCCGAATTGGTGCACAAGTGATTGAGTGTTCAGATGATTTCTTTGCAGAAGCAAAACGTATGCTGCAATTTGAAGCACCTATTTTTGTTGAAGATAAATTCGATGATAACGGCAAAGGGATGGACGGTTGGGAGCCCCGCCGTAAGCGTCATGCAGGCTATGACTGGTGTATTGTGAAGCTAGGAGTGAGTGGAAAAATCAGTGCACTTGATATCGACACCACGTTTTTCACAGGAAATTATCCTGCATCTGCCTCATTGGAAGCATGTTATGCACCAAATGGTGACCTTACAGGGGCAAAATGGCAGAGTATTTTGGAAAATACCGAGCTAGGGCCGAGTCAACATCATATTTTTATGGTCAATAATGATGCAATTTTCACGCATATACGCCTCAATATTTTCCCAGATGGTGGTGTCGCCCGTTTACGCGTTTATGGTGATGTTCATATTCAGGTGTCTGATACAGAGCAAACACTCGATTTATTGGCTCTTGAAAATGGCGGTCGCGTAATTGCCTATAGCGATGCGCATTTTGGACATCCACGTAATTTGATTAACCCCGGTCGTGGTGTCAACATGGGCGACGGCTGGGAAACCAAACGCCGCCGTGCACCCGGTTATGACTGGTGTATTCTTGCGTTGGGTAAAAGCGGAAAAATTGAAAAGCTTGAAATTGATACGGCGCACTTTAAAGGCAATTTCCCTGCCCAAGTATCTATTCAAGCGGTTTACCTTGAAAATGCAACCGATGCACAGTTAATTCCACAAAGTATGTTCTGGTCTTATTTACTTGAAGCTCAACCAATGCAAATGGATCATATTCATGAGTATGTGAATGAGATTTTACAACATGAAAAAATCTCGCATATTCGTATTAACATGATTCCAGACGGTGGTATTAGTCGTGTTCGTTTATGGGGAAAAATTGCGAAGTCATGATCATAAATACTGTTCAAATTCAGCCCTTGACCATTGAGAACTTTCAGCCCTTCGGAGAAGTTATTTGTTGTGATGGGCATGATTTTTTTCATATTAATGATGCCCACACCGAACGCTACCATGCGCTCGTTGAAACTGAAATTGAGGGTGAAGCAAAAGCAGGGATCAGTATTTTCCGTAACATCAAGGCCAGTGTCTTGCCTATGGAAATTTCCATGCTAGAGCGACATCCGAAAGGTTCTCAAGCATTTATTCCATTACAGCAACAAAAGTTTTTAATTATTGTCGCACCCGCTTTAGATGAAAATACTCCCGATATTTCCAAGCTCTGTGCTTTCATCTCGAATGGTAAGCAAAGTATTAATTATCGGGCAGGCACATGGCATCACCCTTTGCTTACCTTTGAGGCACCCAGTGATTTTGTAGTAGTAGATCGGATTGGAGGTGGTGCAAATTGCGATGTTTTTCAATTTCCACAACCTATAAAAATTAGGTTTTAAATAAAGAATAATTTATACAGACTTGTCTGTTTACGTCTAATTATTTAAATACTGCATACTATTGTGTAATTAAAATAAAAAATCCCCGCCTATTGTGCGGGGAGATTTTTTAATTCTTCTTTAAACCGTGATATCAGCTAAGTTACCCTTTTGCTCAAGCCACTGCTTACGGTCTGCTGCACGTTTTTTCGCAAGGAGTTTGTCGAGTAAACCTGCTGTTAAATGTGCATCATCTAGATCAAGCTGAACCAAACGACGAGTGTTTGGATCCATGGTTGTTTCACGTAGTTGAATTGCATTCATCTCGCCCAATCCTTTAAATCGGGTAATTTGCGGATTCTTATTACCTTTAACATTTTTTAAAATGGTTTCAAGCTCTTCATCATCTAGCGCGTAATGAACATCTTTACCAATGTCGATACGGAACAATGGCGGCATTGCTACAAATAAATGACCTTCTTCAACCAATGCTGGAAAGTGTTTAACGAATAAAGCACAAAGCAGAGTCGCAATGTGCAGACCGTCTGAGTCGGCATCGGCCAAAATACAGATTTTGCCATAGCGCAGTTCTGACAAATCATCACTGCCAGGGTCTACACCAATGGCAATCGCAATGTCGTGAACTTCCTGAGAAGCAAGTACTTCATCAGAAGAAACCTCCCATGTATTTAAGATTTTTCCACGAATTGGCATGATAGCCTGAAAGTTCTTGTCGCGCGCCTGTTTGGCACTACCACCAGCCGAATCACCCTCGACAATAAATAACTCACTTTCTTCGCGTGTTTGGCCCACGCAGTCTGCCAATTTACCCGGTAAAGCCGGACCAGAAACAATCTTTTTACGCTCAACTTTTTTCGCAGCTTTTAAACGTCGACCTGCTTTAGAAATTGCCATTTCGGCAAGTTGCATAGCAATTTCAGCATGTTGGTTGAGCCAGAGCGCAAACGCATCCTTAGCAATATTTAAAACAATATTGGCGGCTTCACGACTCGAAAGACGCTCTTTAGTTTGACCAGAAAATTGTGGCTCTTGGAACTTGAGCGATAAAATGTAATTCACGCCATCCCAAACATCTTCAGCCGAAAGTTTAAGATTACGTGGTAATAAATTACGTAACTCACAGAATTCACGTAGCGCTTCGGTCACCCCTGAACGCAAACCGTTCACATGAGTACCACCTTGTGCAGTTGGAATCAGGTTGACATAACTTTCTTGAACCTGTTCGCCACCCTCTACATTCCAGCAAATCGCAAACTCACACGCGGCACGGTCTGCTTGCCCACTGCTTACAAATGCAGGGTTTGGCAAAATTTCACGATCTTGTAATTCATCCATCAAATAATCGACAAGGCCATTTTCAAATTGCCATTCGATTTTTTCATCATTAATTTGATCGATATAAGTAATTTTTAAACCAGCTGCTAAAACAGCTTTGGCTTTTAAATTATGTTTAAGTGCTTTTAAAGCAAATTTTGGACTATCAAAATATTTAGCTTCAGGCCAGAAACGTACCGTAGTTCCTGTCGCACGTTTTGGTGCTTTACCTTCTAACACCGCTAAAGGAGCAACAGGTTCACCTTGCTCAAATGCCATCTGGTATAAATTACCCTGACGCTGAACCTCTACCTCAACACGTGTAGATAAAGCGTTTACAACCGAAATCCCCACACCATGCAAACCACCTGAAAACTGATAGTTATCGGTACTGAATTTACCGCCAGCATGGAGCTTGGTCAGAATGATTTCGATACCACTTTGGCCATATTCAGGGTGAATATCGACTGGCATACCACGGCCGTTATCTTCAACAGATAATGAACCATCTTTATAAACTGTGACACATATTTTGTCGGCATGACCAGCTAATGCTTCATCAACAGCATTATCAATAACTTCTTGGGCTAAATGGTTAGGTCGAGTCGTATCGGTATACATCCCCGGACGACGACGAACAGGGTCTAAACCAGAAAGGACTTCAAGCGATTGAGCCGTATATTGTGTCACGTTGTACGTTTTCCTTATTTGATGGTGTGCGCAAAGAATTCGATCACTAAAGGTAATTTTTCTTCAAAATCTTCCATGGCATGATTGCCATGAGCATCCGTCAAAATCAATGAGGATGGTGTTGCAACACTATAATAGCGTTGTGCTTGACGATAATCCAAAATTTCGTCGCCTTGTTGCAATAAGACGAGTATTTTGTCAGCATTTTCAGGTTGTTTCAGTTCCAGTTGTTCTAACTGTCGTAACTGAACATGATCAATTGACCATTGATCATTCACCTTATAAGGCATGCTTTCAACTTGGAAGAGCTCATCAAACAACTTCCATGGTTGCATAGCAGGGTTAATCAGTACAGCCGGAACATTATATTTCGCGACAAAATATGTCGCAAAAAACCCACCAAGGCTACTGCCGACTAAAGCCACATCTTGTAAAGACTCTATTAGCTCTGAAACTTGCGCTACGACCTGATCTGGAGATCTATTTAAATCTGGCAAATGTACATTTATGTCCAATTCGCTACAATATTGCTTAAGGCTCAGCCCTTTAGTCGAAGAAGAGCTGCTATTAAAGCCATGGAGGTAGATAATATTCATATATTTCCCTCTTAAATTGAGAATAAACTCACATTTTTGTTCTCAGTTTGTATATAAAAACACTATTGTCAGACAAGAAAAACGACTCAACTTACCATTCATCAGTATTTTAAAAACATGTGTTATTTAAACTACTAAGATGGAAACGTTAGCTGCCGTTCATAAAAAGTACAGCTTAAAACGTCGGTTATAACGTAAATGGGGAAAAGATATGCCGAGCTTAACACCGTTACATGAAACTTATTGTAAATGGGATCGTACGCCACCGAGTCAGGCCGACGTACTAGAAGGTTTAGCTCAACTGTTCAGCACCAGCTTAAATGGTGTACATGAATTAATACAAGTCATTAATATTGAAGTGTTAAAAAATGCTTTTGGTATTAGTGCCCAAAATGCGAATAATTTCCAAAAACGCCCTTCTGTGCAAAAGGTATATCAGTTTTCTTATGGTGCCTTACAAAAGTATGGGCGTTATTTTTTAGCACCCGGTTTACGTCGTATTATTGAAAAATTCCCGACCCTTCATGAAAAGCCATTAACACCAAGTCTTCATTTTTTGGTGGGCATTTTAAATGGTATTTTCGGAGACTATTTACTTAAACAACATAGTCCCCTTGCCTTGCCAATGGTGCTATACGACCACTACGGTGCAATCCAACAAGGCGAACTTGCAGGCCGTATCGTAATTTTAGTTCATGGTTTGTGTATGAACCATCTGACTTGGTCAAATGCACACTATGGCGGCATTGGTGAGCGTCTGTTAGCACAGCGTGACCACAACACTATGCTGTATTTAAACTACAACACAGGTCGCCGCATTTCAGCCAATGGCCGCAGTTTTTCAAATTTATTAGAAGATTTGGTACAACGTAATCCAAGAATTACCAGTATTGATATCATTGGTCATAGTATGGGTGGCTTAGTTTCCCGTAGCGCGCTATTTTACGGCAAACAGAATATGTACCAATGGATTCATATGGTCGAGAACCTTGTCTGTATTGGTTCTCCCCACCATGGTGCAGTACTTGAGCGCTTTGGCTTTGCTATACAAGATAAGCTCGGGGCATTCCCATTTGTTGGGTTACTGGGTCAACTGGTTAATATCCGTAGTAATGGTATTTTAGACCTACGCCACGGTAGCGTTCGTGACGATGACTGGGAATATATGGATGCCCGTATTGGCATGATGGATGACAACCGTGCTCCAGCTCCTCTACCTTCCCATATCAATACCTTTTTAGTGGCAGGAACACTCGAGTTTGAAAAGGTACGTAATAAAGCGCTTACCGTGATTGGCGACTATTTGGTGAGTGTGAAAAGTGCACTTGGCGAACATCCAAATCCACGTTTTCAGCTTAAAGTTCCAGACTCACATAAAGCCGTGTTTTATGGTTTAAATCACTTTGAAATTCAGTATCACTCGAGTGTTGCTGAACAGATTACTCGCTGGCTATATCCTCATGTGAATGATTATGTGCAAGACGGTATTCAAACCCATATTATTGATATGCCGAACTATACGCTTGAAGATTTGGAAGGGATTGTAGAGACATAAAAAAAGCCCAACTTTTGTTGGGCTTTTTATAGAGTCTGAAATATTTTAAAAAAGAGTTTTATAACTATTATTTATCTTTAAAAAATAAGTTATCTTTATTATCTAAAACTTCATCAGAATAAAGATAGTATTTTCCTTTCTTAAAGACTACTTTTCCTAACTTTTCACCACTTTGAACTTTAAAGAAATATAGCTCGTTATTTTTCTCTTTCACTTTGCATATATAAGATTTATCAACCTGGAAGCCAGCAATAGAATACTCACACTTTTTTGGTGTGAGTGTTAAAACAGATTCTATCGTCGCAACATTACCACCCGGCAACTCTTCTGAACTATAATAATGATAAGTACCATTCCACTTATCTGTATTTGCAAATGTCTTAGCAGAAAGAGTCAGCAATAATAAAAAACAAGTTTTTTTCATTTGGTTAATTTACAAACAATCAAGTTAAATTATCATAATAAAGATAAAATATTTTATAAATCAACTATTAAAAACCAAAATTTTTAAAATTAATTCTTATCGTTATTATCATATCGAATTAACAAAAGATAGTATAGAATCAATTAAGCTCAAATGTTGAGCTTCTATTTTATTTGATGAATTTGCATAAAACCTTCATTACACTCTAAAGTTGAACCTTTTAAATTCTCACATTTAATTTTATTATCTTTTGTTAATCTAAATTTAAAACCGTCATTAACTTTATAGCCTGGTTTAAATTCTTTTGACATCACCTTCCAAACAGCAGGATTGTTTTGAACATATATAGAATTTATAGTATAAATATTTAAAGAATCATCCACAGTAATTTTCTTTATATAATTTTGATCAAGAAAATTATAATCATACTGACCTTTTTTATTTGGCAAAACACTTGTATCCATTAGTTTAACAACAGCAATTTCTTTTGCTTTTTTATTAAAAATATAAAATTTCTTTATGATATAAAAATCACCTCTTAATACATTTCCCGTATATTCTACGAAACCAATAAAATTATCATCTGAAAAATATGGTGAAATAATATATCGATTCAAACCATATATTTTATTCTGATCCAAATTATATAAATTATTTCCTTTCCTCAAAATAATACTATAAGAATGAGCATTTTCATCACTAGAATTAAAAGAATATTCTTTAGTTAGAATTTCGTAATCTTCATCTATTTTTACAGATTGGCCAAGTTCATTAATACTTTTATATCCTTGAGAAATAATACTATTTGAATCATCATATAAAATAATATTTTTTGCCTGAGTAAGGTTTGGTATTAATAAAGCTAATATTAAAAATAATTTACTTCTAGACATCCAATATACTCAATTTATCAACATAACATTATTAAATTTAAATCAATTATTTATTCAAGCTTATAGTTACGAATTCATATAAAGCAATGTTTTTTAGTTTAAAGTATTCTTAAATTCAGTACCACTTAATTTTTCTAAAAAATACTTGTTAGCAGTTTCCTCATCTACATGATTATGTGCAAGAAGGTATTCAAACTCATAATTGATGAATGGAACTATACACTCAAAGATTTGGAAGGGATTGTAGAGACGTAAAAGAAGCCCAATTTTTGTTAGGCTTCTTTAATTAACTAGCTTTTGTAGAAGAAAGAAAATATTTTTAAATTTCAACCTTCCAAGCTTTATTGGCAATTACTTTTCCATTTTTTATATTT